>JBASAH010000349.1:0-3916 GCA_049650505.1 Xanthobacteraceae bacterium | reverse complement strand
GCGGTTTTCTCTGCTCGATCGGCTGCGGCGGCGGCTCGTCCGGCGGCGCCACGACCGCCTGCGATGGCTCGGGAGGCGGCGGCGGTTCTTCGACCTGCTTCGGCTGCTCCTCCGGCACCGGCGCAATTTCAGGCTGATCGATGGTGTCCTCGGAAGGGGCGAGATCAATCGCAAGCGGCGCGTTCGCGTCGCCGATTTCGTCTGGCCGGTGGAAAAGGACATAACCCCCAACGGCGCCGGCATGAATGGCGAACACGATCGCGGCCGCAATCGCCCAGCGCCGCAGATCGCGCGGCTCCTCGTCCTCGAACCATGGTAGCGCCAGCGCGGTCATCTTCCCTCGCGCAACTCCATTCCGACCAAAGCGACTTTGAGATAGCCGGCCCGGCGCAGATCGTTCATCAGTCCCATGACTTCGCCGTAGGGCACGGCGCGATCGCCGCGCAGGAAGATGCGCTCATCCTTGTCGCCACTGGTGGCGGTGGCGAGCACATCGGCCAGCGCGTCGCGCGACACCGGATTGTCGCCAAGTGCAAGGCTGCCGTCGGCTTTGAGCGTGAGATAGACCGGTTTCGGTGGCCGCTGCTGCGGCGGAGCGGACGAAGACGGCAGATCCACCGGAACGTCAACAGTGGCAAGCGGCGCCGCCACCATGAAAATGATCAGCAGCACCAGCACGACGTCGATAAACGGCGTGACGTTGATGTCGTGAACTTCAACGAGCTCGTCGGTGCCGTGGTCGAGACGGATCGCCATGGCGTCTTCCTCACTCGGCGGCTTGCGTCATCGGCAATTTGGAGCGGTCGAGATCGCGGCTGACAAGCCGCATCACCTGCGCCGAGGCGTCGCCGAGATAGGCGCGGTATTGCGCGGTCTGCCGCGCCAGCACATTGTAGATCATCACCGCCGGGATCGCCGCAATTAGGCCGAACGCGGTCGCCAGCAGCGCCTGGGCAATGCCGGGCGCGACCACCGCGAGGTTGGTGGTGTGGGCGTTTGATATGCCGATGAAGCTGTTCATGATGCCCCAGACCGTGCCGAACAGACCGACAAACGGCGCGGTCGAGCCGATGGTGGCGAGCACGCCGGTGCCGCGCGAAACTTTCCGGCTCACCGCCATTTCGATGCGTTCGAGCTGCAGCGCGATGCGTTCCTTCAGGCCGTCGGCGCGCAGGTTTGCCGACAGCCTGATCTCCTGACCGGCCGCGCGCATCAGCTGCGACACCGGACTGTCGCCCTCGCGCAGCTGATCGTGTGCCTGCGCCAGCGTCATGACATTGTTGAGCACGCGCAGATCGCGCCGCACCGCGCGGCGGGCGCCGCGCAATTCGAAAGTCTTGGCAAGCCACACGGTCCAGGTCACGAGCGAGGCCAAAGCGAGCCCGATAATCACCGCCTTCACGACCAGATCCGAATTCTCGAACATGCCCCAAGGCGAGAGGTCCTCTGGTAGATCGGCGCCGCTGATCATGTGCTCGCCGGGCAGCGCCGCCGAAGCTGAGGGAGCCGTGGGCACCGCTGCGCTTGGCGTCGAGCCTCCTGACGAGCCGCTTGCAGGAACTTGCGTAGGCTGGCTCGGCGCGCTGGTCGCGGGCGCAGGGGAAGCGGTAGGAGCGGTGCCTTGTCCCGTCTGACTATTGGCCGCAAACGGGAGCACCATCAGCAATGCGGCGGCCACAAATGCGATCGCATGCCGGCGGCGGCTCAGCGGATTCCAATTGCGGCCAATGCGTCGTGTAGAAGTTCCCTGGTGCATCGTCATGCGCCCTTTACCGTTGGGTTTCGTTGCGCCCCCGCGACGGCACCCGGCTGCCGTGACATCACATTGCGCCCGCAACTTATAATGTAACAATGTAACACTCGACCAGAGGGTCGTGGCCGCCATTGGCCTTGCCACGAGACTGAGCGGTAAGGCACCAAGCGCGCAGCCGCTATCCCGACGAGGGTCGGACACACCCCTCAATGCTGGCGGTGTCATAGCATTATGTCACGACGCGGGCAGCGAGCGCGAAATGGCTTAAGCATTTGGCTCCAACTTGTTCTTTCAGCATGGCCTTTTCCCCGAAATGGCTTTTTGAGGCGGTATGCACTAATGGCCGCCTCGCAAGCGCGCCAAAAGCTCGGCGGTGGGATAGGAATCCGCAGGTAGGTTATATTTTACCTGCATCGCTTTGACCGCTTGCCGGGTCTTCAAGCCGAGAAATCCATCGATTGCGCCAACATCGTACCCGGCACGCACCAGGCTCCCTTGCAGCGCCTTGACGTCGTTGAAACCCAGCGGCGGTGGTGGATTGCCGCGACGAAGCGGCGGTGCACCGGCAATCCGGGTTGCGAGATAAGCGGCCGTGGTCGAATAGACCAATGCGTTGTTCCACTGCAGATAAATGCGGAAGTTTTCGTAGACCAGGAAAGCGGAGCCAAATCGCCCCATTGGCAAGAGTAGCGACGCCGGCAAATCGTCCGCAGTGAGCGGCCTGCCGTCCGCGAGTGTTACGCCGTACGCGGCCCATTTGCTGCGCGGCAGCTTGATGTCCAAATCGGCCTGCGGCCACGGCATATTTGCCGGCACGCGCACTTCAGTGAGCCATGGCTCGCCGCGCCGCCAGCCGAGCCCGGCCAGATAATTCGCCGTTGAGGCGAGGACGTCTGGGACGCTGCGCAAAAGATTGCGTGCGCCGTCGCCATCGTAATCAACCGCGTATCGATAATATTCCGACGGCATCATTTGCGTCTGACCGAGTTCACCGGCCCACGAGCCGATCATTTCCTGCGGACGCAAATCGCCACGCTGGATGAGCTGGAGCGCATCGAGGAGCTGCGGGCGAAAGCGGTCCGCTCGCCGACAGTCATAGGCAAGCGATGCGATTGCGCTTAACGTGCGGTAATTGCCCATATTGGCGCCGAAGTCGCTTTCCAGGGCCCAGAACGCGACAATCACCGGCGCTGGAACGCCGAATTGCTGATCGATGCGCGCGAACACCGGCGCATGAGTCTTGATCAAGGCGCCGCCGCGCTGAATGCGGTAGGCGGCGGCCATGCGATCGGAGAATTCCAGGAATGTCTGGGTAAAAACGCGCTGACCGCGATCGATATTCACGATCCGCGGATCGTAAGTGAGGTAGGGTGCTGCCGCGGCGATCGTCTGTTGCGAAATGCCCTGGGCCATTGCCTCATGTTCGAGGTCGGCCAGCCATTTATCGTAAGGACCGCCGGTGCGGCATGGCACGGCGTTTGCCGCGCTGCCGAAGCATACGGCGATGAACAACATCGACGATAATGTCGCGCCTATCGCTTCGCGTCGGCGCATTTGAGATACCAGTGAAGGATTTCTTCGCCGGTCCAGTATAGGACGCCGTCGAATCGGCGCGTGTAGTCGTAGATCGCCTCGAGATATTTTATGCGGTGCGGTTGTCCGCTCAGATAGGGATGGATGGCAAGCGCGAGGATTTTTGCGCGCTTTTCTCCCTCGGCGTAAAGCCGATCGAACTGATCGATGGTGCGCTTGGTCAAATATTCGGCCTCGTGGTGCTGCACCGCCATCATCGGAATGTCGTTGAGCTCCATTGTATATGGCAGCGTGACCAGCGGACCGTTGACGGTGTCGATCGTTGTCGGCTCGTCGTCATAGACCCAATCGCCGATATATTTGATGCCGGCCGCGGTGAGCAGGTCGGGCGTTGCAAACGTCTGCGTCAGTCCGGGGCCGAGCCAGCCGAGCGGGCGTTTGCCGCAAAAGCGCTCGATCACGTCAAGCGAGTGCTTGATCATCGCTGTCTGGCTCGGCTCCTGGTGGATCGGGCCCTGTTGATAGGAATGGCCCATGAAGTCCCAGCGGTCGGTCTTAGCCTCTTGGGCGACGCGGCCATAATCCTCGCAGACCCGCGCATTGATCGCGAGCGTCGGCCTGATCTTCTGC
>JBASAH010000348.1:0-3164 GCA_049650505.1 Xanthobacteraceae bacterium | reverse complement strand
GCCGCAACGCCGGGGATTTACCGCTACAAGATCGGCTCTTATGAGCTCACCGCGCTTTATGATGGCATCTGGTATCGGCCGATCGACGACAAATTCATCGTCAACGCGCCGTTTGGCGAGGTCGAGCACGCGCTCGATGCGGCGTTTATGCCGCATGGCAAACTGGCGACGCCATTCACCACACTCATCGTCAATACTGGCAAGAGGCTCATCCTGCTCGATACCGGCACGGGAGGCCAGATCGCGCCGTCGGCGGGCGTGCTGCGCAACAATCTTGCGGCTGCGGGCATCGACCCAAAAGAAGTCGACACGATCGTCATCTCGCATTTCCATCCCGACCATATCAACGGCATCAAGGACAAGGACAACGCGCTAATCTTTCCCCACGCCGAGATCATGGTGCCCGCGCCGGAATGGGCCTATTGGATGGATGACGGCAATCTCAACGCCGCGCCGGCGGATCTGAAAATCACTTTTCTCAACCAGCGGCGGATTTTTTCCGATATCGCCAAGCAGGTGACGCAATTCGAGCCCGGCAAGGAAGCCGCGCCCGGCGTTGTCACGCTGCCGGCGCCGGGGCACACGCCGGGCCATACCGTTTTCGCCATTCATTCCGGCGATCAGTCGCTATTGGTGTTGAGCGACACCGCGCAGCACCCCGCGGTATTTGCGCGCCATCCCGACTGGCAGGCGGTGTTCGATATCGACGGCGCTGCGGCGGTGGCGACGCGCAAGAAGCTGTTCGACCGCGCCGCCGCCGACCGTATGCTCGTCACCGGCTATCATTTCCCGTTCCCGGCTTGCGGGCATTTGATCAAGACCGCGAGCGGCTACGAGCACGTCCCGGTCGAGTGGCAGCCGACATTGTGAGGCGTGGCGCGATGGAAAATGATTGGCGGTGCAGCGGCATAGCGCGTCGAAGACGCGCGTGAACGCGCTTTTGTACGCTGCACCGCGTGAGGCAACAATCCCGGGATTTTTTCTACGTTTTTTGTCCGCCCGGGACGACTACTCTTTAAGCACATCATGCTTTAGAAATCCGACTTGCGGACCAGGCGGCACTGCCGCTGGCGGCCGCAAGTCGGTGCGTACGATCCAGGCCTCGGTTCGCACCGCATCTGGGTGCTAATTCTGGATCGCAGGCAATTCACGTTTTTGCTCGCGCATGATCTTTTCGACCTGCCTTCGCCCGCCGAAGCATCGAACGAGCGGACAACGAGTTCTCTGGGCTTCGCGCAGGCGGGAAACCGGTGCCCACTTTTCGGGATCATGCGTTACGACTGCTTCACGGCGACGCCGGCCTGATGCGTCTTAACCGGCTTGGCATGCCGGGCATGATGCACGACATGATTCCTGCCGCGCGCGACATGCTTGCGCACATGCGAGCGGTGCCGTGCCGTATGCTTCACCGTTTTGCCCGCCTTGTTCATGGTCGCGGCAGGCGCGGACGGCGCCTGAGTTTGGGCCGCAGGCGTTGCGCCGGTATTGCCCGACGGCTGTGCGGCAATCGCCGAGCCGGCGATCAAGCTGGTCGCGAGCAGCGCGGCGGCGAATTTCGTCAACATTGTGTTCTCCTTTTTGTACGGCGCCGGCCAAACCTTCGGCTTAGAACTGGCGCCGATCGTCGAGGAGACATTTACGCCTCGGCCGCTGAATGCGATCTGAAGTGCCGCAGCGTTTAGCGTTCACCTACGTGAAATTCTCGTAATGCCAAATTCTCGAAAGGCCATTCTCGAAAGGCCATTGTCGAATGGCTATGACGCATCAACTTTTCGTTTGGGGCGGCAGACGCGCGCCGTCCGCTGGAAGAAATGATAGGATGGCGGTGTTAGCCCGTTTGGTTCGGAATCCTTGGGAACCTCGCGCCAGGGAATAAAGTCGCAGATTACAGACTCTTCACCTAGGCAGACCGACTGAACGAAACTTGGTCAAAGACCATGAAACTTGGTCAAATACTGGACTTGCCACCAAAACCGGAGGTACCATGCGCAAAACGCCCTTGCTTGCAGCCATCATTCTAGCCGCCGCCATCTCAGGCGCTCCTCAGCTCGCCGCTGCGATGGGATCAAGCAATCCCGCGCCGCCGCAAAGCGATAAGCCGTCGGGCTCCACAACCAAACAGAAGAAAAAGGACAAGGACAAAAGCAGCTCGGCCAAGGAGTTCTTGGACCGCTATCACGCCGCCTATGCGCTGATCTATGACAAGGATGACTACCAGGGCGGCATCACCGCGCTACGCGCCATGGGCTACGACGACAACGCCGATGTGGCGACGCTGCTCGGCTATGCCAGCCGCAAGCTCGGCCGCTATGACGACGCCAAATATTGGTACGAAAAGGCGCTCGCCGCGGATCCCCAGCACGCCCTGACCTGGTCCTATTACGGCATGTGGCAGGCCGAACAGGGCAACCTGCTCAAAGCGAAGGACGACCTTGAGAAGGTGCGTCTGATTTGCGGCACCGAGTGCCGTGAATATGGCGCGCTCAAAGAAGTGATCGACGGCACGCGCAGCTACTAAAGCGAAGCTCGATCCTGCTAATCGCCTTCTGTGATCCGCTCGTGCTCGCCAAAAGGGGGACGCAGCGGATCATGTCTTTTCTAGATTCCCGCTTTCGCGCGAATGAGCACGAACGATCCCTTGATCGGACGACGCTCTTACGCCGTCATCTTGTTTCAGTTTCGGCCATGAGCCAGGCGTTGTAATTCGGATCGACGCTCTCGATCGGCAGCACCAATATGGCTGGGGTCGAATAGGAGTGCAGCTGCCGCACCGCCTGCCGAACCGCTTCGGCCAGCGCGGCGCGGGTCTTGATGATCATCACCACCTCCTCGCCGCGCTCGATCGCGCCCTCCCACCAATATAGCGAGACCATCCCGGGCAGGATATTCACGCAGGCGCATAGCCGGCGCTGGACCAGTTCACCGCCGATGCGCTCCGCCTCGACAATCGATGGATAGGTCGTATACACGAACACGACGCGTTCTTTGTTCTTGTCCATATCGATCTCCCGCGCGGCTTACCTGTTGCTTGGCCGCTTATTTGAAACCCGGTCCGCTATGCCGAAAACCCGTCCGGCGTCTCGTTACAAAAACATCGCCTTCGTTGCCAGCGACGTGCCCGCGGCGCAGCGGGCGCGGCGTCGCCTCGTCGAGCGCTATGGCGA
>JBASAH010000347.1:0-2641 GCA_049650505.1 Xanthobacteraceae bacterium | reverse complement strand
GATATTCCTTGATGATGTCGTTCTGCGTCGTGCCCTGCAGCTTAGTGCGCGGCGCGCTTTGCTCGTCGGCGAGCGCAATATAAAGCGCGAGCAGCCAGGCGGCTGTCGCATTGATGGTCATCGACGTGTTCATCTCGCCGAGCGGGATGGACTCGAACAGCGCGCGCATATCGCCGAGATGACAGACCGGTACGCCGACCTTGCCGACTTCGCCCTTAGCCAGTGGATGATCGCTGTCATAGCCGGTTTGCGTCGGCAGATCGAAGGCGACCGAGAGTCCGGTCTGACCTTTGCCTAGGTTGGTGCGATAGAGCGCGTTCGAGGCTGCGGCCGTGGAATGGCCGGCATAGGTGCGGAATATCCACGGCTTATCCCGCTTCATTTGTGTGCGAGTTTGGCCACCGATTCGCGCGCGCGTTTGGGCACCGGTCGCAGGTTCGCGTGGCCGCTTATCGGGCATCTGCCTGATCCCGCAGTCATTGCAAGACGTTAACGGCGGGGAGTGTGCCGCCGTTCTTGTTGCAATGCAACATAAACTGCGGCAAAGTGTTGTCGCTGGGACCGCGGCGCACTCCTTTCCCCAATTTAGATTGGAGCTGCGCATGACCGGTGCAGCCGGGGAGCCCCGCTATGGCCGTCGCGCAGAAAAAACCTTCAGCCGCGCCGCTTAAGGATCTCTACGAGATCGGCGAAGTTCCGCCGCTCGGTTACGTGCCGCCGCAAATGCACGCCTGGGCGATCCGCAAGGACCGCCACGGACCCCCCGAAACGGCGATGCAACGCGAAGTCGTTCCCACATGGCCGATCGCCGAGGACGAGGTGCTGGTCTATGTCATGGCCGGCGGTGTCAACTACAACGGCGTTTGGGCCGGGCTCGGCGTCCCGGTGTCGCCGTTGGACGGACACAAGCATCCCTTTCACATTGCCGGCTCGGATGCTTCCGGCGTGGTCTGGGCGGTCGGCTCGAAGGTCAAGCGCTGGAAAGTCGGCGACGAAGTCACCGTCCATTGCAATCAGGACGACGGCGATGACGAGGAATGCAATGGCGGCGATCCGCTATTGTCGCCGTCGCAGCGCATCTGGGGCTACGAGACGCCCGACGGATCGTTTGCGCAATTCTGCCGCGTGCAGTCGCGGCAACTCATGCGCAAGCCGGCACATCTCACCTGGGAAGAATCGGCCTGTTACACGCTCACGCTGGCGACCGCCTATCGCATGCTGTTCGGACATGCGCCGCACACGCTCAAGCCCGGCGACAATGTGCTCGTTTGGGGCGCCTCGGGCGGGCTCGGCGTGTTCGGCGTGCAACTGGTCGCCGCTTCCGGCGCCAATGCGATCGGCATCGTGTCGGATCAAGCCAAAGTTCAATACGTGATGGACCTCGGCGCCAAAGGCGTCATCAACCGCAGCGAATTCAAGTGCTGGGGCGCGATGCCGAAAGTCGGCACGCCCGAATACGACGCCTGGGTGAAGGAGGCACGCCGCTTCGGCAAGGCGATCTGGGACATTACCGGCAAGCGCGACGTCGATATCGTGTTCGAGCATCCCGGCGAAGCGACGTTTCCGGTGTCGTGCCTCGTGGTCAAGCGCGGCGGCATGGTCGTATTCTGCGCCGGCACCTCCGGCTATAACATCACCTTCGACGCACGCTATGTCTGGATGCGGCAAAAGCGTGTGCAGGGCTCGCATTTCGCGCATCTCAAGCAAGCGAGCGCTGCCAACCAGTTCGTCGTCGATCGCCGCGTCGATCCGTGCATGAGCGATGTGTTTACGTGGGAGAAGATCCCCTACGCCCACGAGCTGATGCGCACCAATCGGCACAAGCCCGGCAATATGGCGGTGCTGGTCAACACGCCGCGCCAAGGCTTGCGCAATTTGGAAGACGTGCTGGAAGCGCAGGGCACCTGAGCGCCTTTCAATCCATCTTTTCTCAATCAATTCGAATTGTTTGGAAATTGGCTGCCGGTGATGTGGCGATTGATTCTGGCCGGCGCACGGGCCCCGGGCGCACATTGCGCGTGCGCCTAATCACCGTACAATATTCAAAGCAGCACACAGACACTGCGGTTGAAGCCCATGGCAGAGAAAACTCGGCGCATCGAAGTGCATCTGGGCGCGTCTGTTTTGAAGCTTCTAGATGGATGGTGCCGCAAACAGCACGATTCTCCGTCGCGCGAGGTGGCGATCCAGGGGCTGGTAAAACGTGGCCTCGCTGGCGGTGCAAAGATTCGACGCCGGCGCCGCAAGGCAAGTGGACGCAAGGCAGCAGAGCTGGCAAGCCGCGAAATTGATCGCCTCGGCGACCAGTCGGCGACTAATGAAGAACGCACGCGGCGAAAGCGCCGCCTCATCAAGGGACCGCAAGAATTTCGGGACGTTCGCACCGATCTGCCGAAATCCAAAAGTTGAGCGCGTGAACTGACGTTGCATCACGTTACGCGATTCGGCATTTCCCGGCGGATTTCACGTTCGCGCGAAATCGCGGCGTTAAGTTCGCCGCCATAGATGAAAATCCAGGCGATGAAATAGAGAAAGACCAGCGCCACCATCGCCGACGCAAGCCCCGCATAATAGGTGACGTAGGTGCGGGGAAAATCGGCGAGATAACGCCCGAACATGAAGCCGCAGGCGAGCCACAGCC
>JBASAH010000346.1:0-2085 GCA_049650505.1 Xanthobacteraceae bacterium | reverse complement strand
GATTGATGTTGCGCGTACGCCGCATCGGGAACCGCTATCTCCAGACCATCAAGGCAGACGGCAATGCCGGACCGTTTGAGCGGGGAGAATGGGAAAGCGAGATTGCCGATGGGGAGCCGGATTTAAGCCTGGCGCGCAAGACGCCGCTCAAGCCGATCATGAGTCCTAAGCTGCGCCGGCGGCTTAAATGTTCGAAACACGCGTGCACCGCACCGTATATTCGATCGCCAACCGCGGGCACCACACCGAATTGGCAATCGACAAAGGTAAGATCGACAGCGGCGGCAGTTCGCTGCCGCTGTGCGAGCTTGAGCTTGAACTCAAGTCTGGCAACGAAGCCGAACTATTCGACGTTGCCCGTAAACTCGTGCGCGAGCTGCCGGCACAACTCACGCTCAAAAGCAAATCGCAACGCGGCTATGAGCTTATCGACGGTGAGCTTGGCGCGCCGGTTAGGGCCGTCGCGACCGATCTGGCGGACTGCGCGAGCACACGCGAGGGCTTTAGAGCGATCGGTGGTGCGTGCCTCAGGCAGATTATTGACAACGAGCCTGCGCTCATCAAGGGCGATTCCGAGGGCGTGCATCAGATGCGGGTCGGCTTGCGCCGGCTGCGCGTTGCGATGTCCTTGTTTTCCGCCCTTCTGCAGGATTCGCAGACGGCCACAATCAAGGACGAATTAAAATGGCTCACGGGTGAGCTGACGCCGGCGCGCGAAGTCGAAGTTCTTATGAAACGTGTCGTCAAGCCACTAAGGAAAAAGGGCGAAGCGCGCCGCAATGGCGTGCCAGCGCTGTTGCAAGACCTAACGGCAAAGCGCAAGGCGGCGCTCGAACGGGCAAAGAATGCAATAACAACGGCGCGCTTTCGCTCACTCACTCTGGAGGTCGCAGCCTGGCTGGAGACCGGAAACTGGACAAAACCAGAGGACGACCTTGTGCGCAGTCGCGGCGATATGCCGATCGGGCGTTTTGCCGCCGGGCAATTGGCGCGACGCTGGCGCAAGGTCCGCAAAAAGGGAAAGGCGCTGGTGCAGCTCGATGCGCGGGACCGCCATAAGCTCCGCATTCAAGTGAAAAAGCTACGCTACGCCGCGGAATTCTTCGGCGAGCTGTTTCGTGGCAAGCGGGCGTCGAAGCGACGGAGGAAGTTCATCGCGGGGCTCGAACATCTGCAGGATGGGCTCGGCGACCTCAATGATATCATGGTCGACGAGAAGCTCATCACCGCAGCGGGCCTCAAGCGTCGTCGCGCGAGTCCCAATCGCGCTTTTGCCGCCGGCCTGCTGACCGGACGCGAGGACGCAAGGGTCGATGCCGTCATGGCGGCGGCGACCGACAGCTACACAGCGGTCGCCGCGACCAAGCACTTCTGGTGACTGGCAAGGTAGCGGGGCTGAAATAGGCCTTAGTGACGATAGTAGCCGGCGGCATTCGCTCGTTTCGCCGAAAGAATGCATTGCTTCACGACCATCGACCGGCGTGCTAGCAGAGCGTGACTGCGCGGGATGGTCGATGGACCCTATCTTCACTGCACGTGCCGCGGCGGGCGCGGTTCCGATCTGGTTCGTCTCGGCCGCGAACTATCCGGACGTGCGGCAATCGGTCGGCGTCGAGGCAAGCGCGTTCGCCGACGCGGCCGGTTTCGAGCCGAAGCCCGGCCGCTATCTGCTGTTTCCCGGCAAACCTTCCGGCAAGGGTGGCGCCGCGTCCGGCGGCGGTAGTCCGCTGGGCGGCGTGCTGTTCGGCGTCGAAGGCGCCGACGAGACCAGGGATGCCTTCCTGCCGGGGCGGTTGCCGCAGCATTTGCCCGACGGCGTTTATCGCTTCGCCAATGAGCCGCACGATGCGCGGCTCGCCGCGCTCGCTTTCGCGCTCGGCTGCTATCGTTTCACCCGTTACCGCAAAGCGGAGCCGCGCGCGATCAAGCTCGATCTGCCGCAAAGCGTTGCGCGCGAGGAGCTGGAGCACATTGTCGAGGGCGTGACGTTGGCGCGCGACCTCATCAATACGCCGGCAAACGACATGGGCCCGGCGCAGCTCGAGCAGGCGGCGCGCAAGCTCGCTGCGCGCCACGCCGCCACGA
>JBASAH010000345.1:0-6885 GCA_049650505.1 Xanthobacteraceae bacterium | reverse complement strand
ACCTTAAGCCAGGTGCTGAAATACACCGAACAAGCCCGCAAAAAAGATCCCACTGTCACCCTTCAGGTGAAAAGCGAGGAGGGTGAAGTCAAACAGGTCACCCCCGACAGCCTGGCGGCAGCGATTCACCTCGCACAGGGATCATACGAAGCGTTCAACGCCGAAACTGGGGCAGGCAGGCTTCAGGGACGAGAACACCTTCACAAATCAATCGCCATCCATCCAATGCCTGTAGCATTCGCAGATCTCGCGCGTGCTTACCTAGCCGAAAACGACCGCGCTAAGGCCCTAGAGATAGCCAACGCCGGTCAACAACAATATCCGGACAGTTTTGAAATCCGCCAAGTCATGGACATGATGAAATCGAATGAGGAACTTGGCGCTAAGCCCAGCAATCGTCGCGTGGTCATGTTTGTCCTTGGTGCGTGCCTCTTTCTCGGAGGCTTTGTAGCAATTTATGTAGCGGATGCGATTCGCGGAGTGCAACCGATGCCGAAAGCGATCTTCGTTGTGGCTGGTGCGGGTTGGGTGCTTGGCACGCTCTGCTTCTTCCTTGCCATGAGGCGTCGGCCACGGGAATAATCATGATTGGAACGCCGAAGACCGCCCTCCGATGCAGCATTACCCGCCCTTCAACAGCGCGTATGACGCAGTGTAGGTCCGCGATGGGATGCCAGCGATCTATAATCGCCGCGAATTCGCGCTGGCCGGGGGGCTGATGAGTTACGGAGCCAGCGCTACCCACGCCTATCGTAAGATAGGGTCTATGCCGGCCGGATTCTCAAGGGCGAAAAACCTGCCGATTTGCCGGTATTGAAGCCGACCAAGTTTGAACTCGTTATAAACCTGAAAACCGCCAACGCACTTGGCCTGACAGTGCCGCAATCGCTTCAGGCTAGCGCCGATGAGGTGATCGAATGAGACGGCGAGAGTTCATCACTTTTCTCGGCGGCGCGACAGCAGCGTTGCCACTCGTGGCGCGGGCGCAACAAGCGGCATTGCCGGTTGTCGGTTTTCTTGGTCCCGGTTCGCCAGAATCCGACGCCTATCGCGTGACGGCATTCAAGCAAGGGCTAAAAGAAGCCGGCTTTGTCGATGGCCAGAATATCCGGATCGAATTCCGCTGGGCGAAGAGCCACTATGTTGAACTGCAGAACCTGGCGGCCGATTTGGTTCGCGCGCGGGTGGCCGTCATCGCCACGTCCGGCACTCCGGCGGCGCTCGCAGCGAAGGCGGCAACCACGACCGTGCCGATCGTGTTCGAAACAGCCGCAGACCCGGTCCAGATCAAGCTTGTCGCCAGCCTCAATCGGCCCGGCGGCAACGTCACCGGCGTAACCCAAGCGGCTGAAGAAGCGGCGCCGAAGTGGCTGGAATTGCTGCATGAGCTTCTTCCCGCCGCACGCGTCTTAGCTCTGCTTGTCAATCCGGCCGCGCCTGTTCTCGCGGAACCTCAGGCTCGTGATGTGCGTTCGGCGGCCCAAACGCTGGGACTGGAGCTCCCCGTGCTCGGCGCCAGCACCGAAAGCGAATTGGAAGCGGCGTTTACAAAATTGACGGAGTTGCGAGCGGGCGGCCTGGTGATCGGCGGCGATGCATTTTTTACCAGCCATAGCAAAGAGCTTGCTGCGCTCGCTATTCGTTACAAAGTGCCCGCTGTCTATCAATGGCGTGAATTCGCGGCGGCCGGAGGTCTGATGAGCTACGGATCCAACGTGACGGAAACCCACCGTCTCGTCGGACTCTATACAGGCCGCATTCTCAAAGGCGATAAGCCTGCCGATCTACCGGTGCAGCAGGCAACCAATATTGAGCTGTACATCAACCTGAAGACTGCCAAGGCGCTCGGCATCTCTATCCCCCTGCCACTGTCTGGTCGCGCTAATGAGCTGTTCGAATGAGAAGTGCGATGGATGCTTTTGGCCCAAAGCAGACATCCTAATCGCGTTTGGCGAAGGTCCACTTTCGGGGGAATAGCGGACATTAGGGCTGGCTGCTCGGTAACTACTCATCGCACAGTAACAGCCTTGCGCCCGTTCCCGCTCGCAGGCGACATCAGTTTTCCTAGGCTGCTTGAGAACCGTCGGGATAGGCTGTGCTATCTAAATGCAGGGTGACGTGCATCATGTTGCGCTTGTGCGCGGCGGTGCAGGGAAAGCCCAGCTTATCGAGCACGCGCAGCGCCCGCCGGTTGTCCGGCAAGGTATGCGCGTGAAGGTCGGAGATACCGGCATCGCGGGCGATGATTGCCAAATGACGCAGCATCGCTGAGGCGATGCCTTTGTTTTGATAAGCATCGCCAACGATAAAGGCGATGTCAGCCTGCCCTGGTGACCAGATGTAATATCGGGCGCCTCCAATGATTTCGCCATGAAGGTCGGCCAGCAACGCGACCTGCCTGATGAAATCAACATTGAGGTAAAACGCGGCTTCAAAGTTATTCAAGCGGTGCTTTCGGGTGAGGAACCGCCAATAAAAGCTTCTCACTCCAGCCCGCCGGTGAAGGGCGTCAAGAATATTGTCGTCGCGGCGCTGGGCTCGGATGATGTAGTTTCGTCCGTCCCGCAATTTCTCAATGGTGCGATAATTAGCGGCGTCGAGCATTCCTTGATCTTATGTCTTTACAACGACCCCCACGGGTAAGCCGGGAACGTCGCTAACCAAGTCCGGGTGAGCTAGCTGGCGCTTTCACAAGGGTTACGCGGCAAGATCCCTCAGCGCTGCTTCACGCAAGCGCTCACGATTACGTTCACCTTCGGCTGCGGATTTTAGGATACGTTCGGCGAGTGTGGTCTTGAGCATTGTGGCTTGCAGCTTTGGCGGAAGGCGGTCCCAGGCCTCGTCCAGGGCTACCTTCAGGAGAGCGATAGTCTGGGCGTCAAAATGGGCGGCCGCTTTTGCCATCAGTCACCTCTGGCGCGGTTATTACTGAGCGAGAACGCTAATTAATGAACGTGACCATCATCTGACGGTCGGGCGAGTCCAGACGATTATCTGCCATGCAATTTCGAAGAATTGCAAAATCGTGACCGATGCACATAGCCGGGCACTGCTGGCGCCGTCACATTCGTGGCATGAAGCAGACTTCTTGGTGCCATCAATCAATGTCCGCTTTCGAGGTAAGCGGGCATCGGTTGGACTTCGTGACCGACTAATCATTCAATCCACATGCTCAACCTCGTGCAAAAGGGTATGGACCAAACGATCGTGAGCGCGACCACCACGCCGTCCATTGCGCTGGCTGCGCGCCGCATTCCGCTGTGGCTCAAACTCGCCTACACGGCCTTTATGGCCGTGCTGGTTCCGGTCTATTTGGGCAACTACGGGCCGACCAACTTCCTCTATTTCTGCGACGTCGCGATGATCATCACGCTGGTCGGCATCTGGATCGAAAGCCCGTTGCTCGTCTCCATGTGTGCGGTCGGCATCATTGCGTCGCAGACCCTCTGGCTAATCGATTTTCTCTCTCACCTAATCGGTCATCCGCTCACCGGGCTCACCGACTACATGTTCATTGCCGACCATTCGCTGTTCCTGCGCGGCCTATCGCTGTTTCACGGCTGGCTGCCCTTCCTGATGGTCTATTTGGTGTGGCGGCTCGGCTATAACGGGCGCGCGCTGCCAGCCTGGACCGTTGTTGCCTGGGCGCTGGTGCTCATCTCCTTCTTCCTCATGCCGCCGCCGCGGCCCGATCCGGGCCTAACCCCGGTGAACATCGACTACGTGTGGGGTTTCAGCGACACCGAGGCACAGCAGTTGACGCCGCCGGGCATCTGGGTGGCCGCATTGATGGTCCTGTTGCCGGCCTTGCTTTACGTGCCAGTGCACTTCCTCTTGCGCCGCCTCATGCCAAAGCCGGTGCGCGCATGGTAAGCGCCGCCGCGGCTTTGCGCCGATGTCCGTTATTGGCCCTTAGCGGACATTCCGCGACTGCGGTCTAGAGTCCGCTTTCGGGGGCAAAGCGGACATTGACCAAACGTTGCTCATCGAGCTCGATTTATGAGTACACGCCCTAGCGGAGTATCACTATCCCGTCATTCCGAAGTGCCGGGAGTATGGATTCCGGCACAAAGATCTACTGCTCGAAGCGATCGACGAACCAGCGCAACAGCCGCATCCAGATTTCGTCCTTGCCTAAAGAATCTTCGATGCCGTGTTCGAGGCTGGGATTGTCGTTGACTTCCATGACGACAATGCCGTCAACGGTCTGTTTGAGGTCGACGCCGTAGAAGCCGTCGCCGATCGGCCGCGCGGCGCGAACAGCGACGTCGATCACCTCGGGCGGCGCCTGATCGAGACCGAAGGCGCGAAAGCCGCCTTCATGCGAAGAGCCGTCCGGCCGGTACTTCACCACCTGCCAGTGGCCGCGCGCCATGCGGTACTGGCAGACGAACAGCGGCTCGCCGGCAAGAACCCCGACCCGCCAGTCGAAATCGGTTGGCAGGAACTTCTGCGCTAGAAGCAGATCGGTCTCCTCGAACAGCTCGTCGCAGATGCGCCGGAACTCGGCAGATGAGGTGATCTTATGCACGCCGCGCGAAAACGAGCCGTCCGGGATTTTGACCACCAGCGGCAGTCCGAGTTCGTCGATCGCTTTGCCGAGATCGGTGTCCTCGGCAACGATCACGGTCGGCGGCGTCGGCACCTGGTTCTGCTGTAGGAGCTCCATCAGGAATACTTTATTGGTGCAGCGAATCATCGAAATTGGATCGTCGATGACCGGCATGCCTTCCTGCCAGGCACGCCGGGCGAAGCGGTAGGTGTGATTATCGATCGAGGTGGTTTCGCGGATGAACAAGCCGTCAAATTCGGCGAGTTCGGCGAGCTGGCGCTTGGTGATCGGCTCGACATCGACCGACATTTTTTCGGCGATGCGGCCAAAGTGCTTGATCGTATCCAGGGAGGACGGCGCGGTTTTCTCGTTGGGATCGAGAAGCACGGCGAGATCGTACTTTGCGACCGAGCGCGCTTTGGGATCGCGCCATTCACGCTTGGTGTGATTGTGCAGAGATTCGCGGAAGAATTCGGCTTCGCCATTGGCCAAGCGGGTGATGGCGCGCGGCCGGATGCGGTCGATCGATAGCCAACTGCCGCCGGTTTCGATGATGACCTCCAGCGCCGGACAGCGGAACCAGTCGAACAACAGCCGCCCGAACGGCTCGAAACGCTCGTCGCGAGCGATGCCGAAACAGACCAAGAGCTTGAACTCGCCAACCGATTGAAAATCGGCGCGCCGCGAGCAGCGGTTCAGCTCCTCCTCAAGGTCCGGCAGCGCGTGCTCGTAAAGTTTCTGCTCGCGCAATTCGAGCATGGTCTCGACCGTCGGCACCACGCGATGGCCGCGCGCCTCGGCAAGGAGCGACGCGTAGTAGCCCTTCGATTGGTAGGCGTAGGAGCGGGCGAGATTGACCAGCTTGGGCCGTCCCATTTCGAACAAACGCGGGCGCGCCAAATATTCGCTTGTGGTGATGACCTTGTGAGGGGTCTCGGCGTTCGGCAAGTCGCGAGGCTGGTCGACGAGGATGACCCAGCCGGTCATGGGCGGGTCCCTTCCAGATCGAGGCCGAAATATGAGATCAGGCCGGTCATGCAATTGGAGTCAGGCGCGGCACGCGTTTGTCATAGCCGGAATTGGAGAGGATGGCGACTGCACTGCCTGCGATTGTCCACCATGAAAGCCGATTCGGGGACCAGAGTCAGGATAGCCAGGGTCAGGGTAGTATGTAACGGACTCATGAACGCTGGCGCGGTTCCTCAACAAGCGGCTTGTCGAAGCGGAGCGCGTCGGCGCGATCGTCATAATACGCCCGGTGCCGCCCGAACAGGCGGTAGCCGGTTTTTTTGTAGCGGGCAATGGCGCGGCGATTGCGCTCGCGCACTTCGAGGCGCATGACCCGCCGGCCGCGCCGCCGTGCCGCCTGTTCCCCGGCAGCGAGTAGGAAGGGTCCCAGACCGCGCCGGCCGAGATGCGGGGCGACCGCAATGGAATAGAGCCGTGCCAGTTTCGAACGCCGCGGATAGAGGACAAGCACGTAACCGGCCAATTGGCCGGCGATCTCCGCCACCAGCAATGTCGCGCTTGATGCGGTGAGAAAGCGCCGAAAACTTCGCCGCGACAGGATGTCGGTGGTGAAGACCATGCGCTCCAACGCGACCAGCGCGTCGAGATCGCCGATCCGGCCGCGGCGGAGCTTGGCCGCTGGCAAGGCGCGCGCCGCGTGCCGCATCACGCGATCTGCCCCTGCAAATGTCCCTGCTCGATGCGCTGGATCAGTGCCTCCAGCCGATCGAGGCGGTCGGCCTCTTTAGGCGGTTTGTCCCAGCGCAGCCGATTGATGCGCGGGAATCGCATGGCCAGGCCGGATTTGTGACGCGACGACCGCTGCAGGCCTTCGAATGCCACCTCCAGGACCAGCCCACGATCGGGGTCATGCAGGACCTCACGTACCGGGCCGAAACGTTCGATCGTATTACGCCGCACGAACCGATCGATCTGCAACAGCTCCTCGTCGGTGAAACCGAAATAGGCCTTGCCCACCGGAACCAGCTCGTCGCCTTGCCCGCCCTGCGTCCAAACCCCGAATGTGTAATCGGAGTAATACGACGAACGTTTGCCGTGGCCGCGCTGCGCATACATCAACACCGCATCGATGATGAACGGATCGCGTTTCCATTTCCACCATAGCCCTTTCGGTCGGCCCGGCAGATAGAGCGCCGCACGATCTTTGAGCATGACGCCCTCGACCGCCGGGACATCCGCGCCGGCGCCCGCCGCGGCGGGATTTTTCCTCGCCGCCATGAGCTCTTCCCAGCTACGGAACGCGATCAGCGGCGAAAGATCGATCCGCTCGTCGCCAAGCCGCGCCACGAAGCGTTCAAGTTTGG
>JBASAH010000344.1:0-2110 GCA_049650505.1 Xanthobacteraceae bacterium | reverse complement strand
CAGCATAGGCGGCCAATCCGGCAGGCGGATGCACGTCTGCCATCAGGCCGAAGTAGAATACGAACAAGTGCACGGCGATCAACGGTACGGCGAGGTCGTTCTGTTGCGCAACCTCGACCAGAACCGGAGCCATCAGGGTGGCCACCACCACGTAGTTTGCGGTCGTCGGCATGCCTATGCCGAGGATCAAGCAGACCAACGCCGTCAGCAGCAACATCGCCATGAGGTTGCCGCCAGACGCGGTCTCAACGATTTCTGTCATCACCAGGCCGATGCCGGTGAGCGACACCGTCCCGACAATGATTCCAGCGGCCGCGGTGGCGATACCGACCGAGGTCATGTTGCGCGAGGCTGCCTGCAAGGCGGCGAGAAACTCGCCAAAGCCTTCGCGGAATCGCTCGCCAAGCGCGTGCTGGCCGCGAAACGCCGCGATCAGCGGGCGCTGCGTGAGCATAATAAACATGAGAAACATGGTGCCCCAGAAGGCGGAGAGGCCGGGCGACATTTGCTCGACCATCAGGCACCAGATCAGGACGACGACCGGTAGCAAAAAATGCAGCCCAGTTCGCGCGGTGGCGAAGAAATCCGGCACCTTGACAATGGCCTTTGACGGATCATCCAAGGGCAGATCGGGATGCTTTGCTTTGTAGCGGATGAGTTCAACATAGGTCGCAATCAGCATGATCCCGAGTAGCCAGGCCGCTGCATCGCCGAACACGTTTTTTGTCCAGCCGACCCCCCAATAGACCATCCCGCTCAAGATGATGATGCCGCAGACGGTCATCAGGCCGCGCAGCAAAGTGTAACGCAACGATGCGCTCGCCGACCGTGGTAAGCCGCGCAGCCCCAATTTGGCGGCTTCAATATCGACAATATAAAAAAGCGCACCATAGGTCAGAAAGGCCGGCAGGAAGGCGTGCTTAACGACATCGGCGTAAGTGATGCCGACATATTCCGCGATCAGGAACGCCGCCGCCCCCATAACCGGCGGCATCAATTGTCCATTGACGCCGGCGGCCGCCTCGATCGCCCCAGCTTTTACCGGCGAATAGCCGACGCGTTTCATCAGCGGAATCGTGAACGTACCGGTCATCACCGTATTGGCGACCGAGGAGCCGGAAATCATTCCGGTCATGCCCGAAGCGACGACTCCGGCTTTCGCGGGTCCACCGCGAAACGTGCCAAGCAGCGCGAAGGCCAGTTGAATGAAGTAATTTCCGGCGCCGGCTTTCTCCAACAGACTGCCAAACAGCACAAAGAAAAATACGACGTTGGTCGATACGCCGAGCGCCACACCAAAAATTCCTTCCGAGGACAGCCACATCTGTGACGCAACCCGCGCCAGCGAGGCGCCCTTATGTCCCATTATCCCCGGCAGCCAGGGGCCGGAGAAAATGTAAACGAGCATCAGGGCTGCAATCACCGCGAGCGCCGGGCCAACGGCGCGCCTGGCGGCTTCGAGCAACAACACGACTCCAATGACCGAAATGACGATGTCTGGGATGGTCGGTAAGCCCGGACGGAGCGAAATTTGTCGGTAGAAAACGAGCAGATAAACGGTAGCTGCCACGCCAAGCACGGCGAAAATCCAATCGAGCGCGGGAATCCGATTGCGCGGCGATGACTTGAAGGCAGGGAAGGTAGCGAAAGCAAGCAGGAAGGCGAACATCAGATGTACGATGCGCGCCTGACCGTCGCTGATCACCCCGAAATTGAGCTTGTAGGGAAGAGGTGATGCGTACCAGAGCTGGAAGACCGACCAGGCAAGCGAGACAGTGAGAATGTAAATTTTGCTGGCACCGGTTGGCTTGCGTCCGCCGATATCGGCCTCCGCCACCAGCGTCTCGAGCGCTTCGCGCGTTGGTGCGGTGCCGGCCTCTTCCGCCATTGATCCTTCCCCGCCAGGTTCGAAGAGTGGGTAACACTCTTCGCCCGGCGTTAGATCACATCCAGCCTCTTTCTTTGTAGAACTTGACCGCTCCCGGATGCAGTGGCGCCGACAGCCCGTTCGTGATCATGGCTTTGGGATCAAGCGTGGCGAAGGCGGGATGCAGCTTCTTGAACTCATCAAAGTTGTCGAACACCGCTTTGACCAAAGCGTAGACCGTGG
>JBASAH010000343.1:0-4739 GCA_049650505.1 Xanthobacteraceae bacterium | reverse complement strand
TTTTGTTCGACTACATGGCGAAATCGTTAGGACAGCCGATCGTTGTCGAAAATCGGCCTGGGGCAGGCGGCAATAGCGGCACTGCCGACGCCGCCAAAGCGCCGGCTGACGGCTATACGATCGTCGGCGGTGGATCGGGCCCGGTTGCGGCCAATGTCAAGCTCTACAAGCATCTCGACTACGATCCACAAAAGGATCTGGTCATCATCTCACCCTTCGCATCGTTCACGATCGTCGTGGTTGCCAGCACCAAGTTGCCGGTGAACAGCCTGCAAGAGCTGATTACCTACGCGAAGGCTCATCCCGGCGAGCTTAATTACGGCTCGGTCGGAATCGGCAGCTCACAGCACCTCGCCGGTGAATATTTCGCTCAGCTCACCGGCGTGAAAATTACGCACGTTCCGTATCGCAATATCGGGCAGTACATGCCGGATCTCATGTCCGGCCAAGTGCCGCTCGGTTTTCAGTGGTATCCCAACATCTCCGCCGCGCTCGCCGCGAAAGGCGCGAAGGCGCTTGCTGTCGCGGGCGCCAATCGCTTGGAGGCGCTGCCGGATGTGCCCACGACGAAGGGAGCGGGCCTGCCGCAATATGTCGTGTCTGGCTGGTTTGCACTGTTGGCGCCGGCCCGCACACCGCCCGCAATTGTTGCCAAGCTCAACAGTGCGTTGAAAGCCGCAGTCGAGGAGCCGTCCGTGCGCGCGCGGTTTGCCCAGCAAGGGGCAGAGGCCATTTACATGAGCCTTGATCAGTCCAAAAAATTTATCGGTGATGAAATCGTCAAGTACCACGACATCATCACCAAAGCGGGCGTATCGCAGATCGATTAGAGGTGCCGGCGCGCGGAGTTTGAACCGGGAGCTGGATCGGTAAGCGCCAAGTTCGCTACGCTTCCAACGCGCCACCGCGCCCGGTGCCAAGCCCTTTCATGAAACGGCTGCGAATGAGTGCAGGATCGCGCGGTGTCTGACCTTGCCCCGGTTCGTCGTCGATCTTGAGGGCCAGTAAAACCGGACCTCCGTCGTCAAAGCGGCGGTCGAGCAACTTGTCGAAATGCGATTGGTCGCGCACCCACGCGCTGTTGGCGATGCCGGCGCCGCGCGCCACCGCCACGATATCGGTTTCACCGGCGGTCGCGGCGCGTTGCTTACCGGTGATCTGATAGACGCCATTATCCCAAATAATGACGGTCAGATTGCGTGGCTTGATGTTCGCGATCGTTGTGAGACAGCCAAGTCCCATCAAAATCGAACCGTCGCCTTCAAGCGCGATCACGCCGCGTTCCGGCTGTGCCAGCGCGACGCCAAGCGCGATCGGACAGGCCAATCCCATGCTACCGAGCATATAAAAGTTCTGCGGCCGATGGCCGGCGGCGAACAAATCGAAATTGCTGTTGCCGATCCCGCCGATGACGGCCTCGTCGTGGCGGAGCTTCTGGACCAGAAGCCTGGTCAGCGCCGTACGGTTGAGCGTGTGGACCGACTCTCGTTCGTTGCTCACCACGGAAACCCTCAAATCTTCAGTTTGGCCCTGGCTGCGGGGTTGCCCCCGGTCAGGAGCGGCGAGAGGATGAAGGCGACCGGAGCCTGCGTCGCATAGGCCTGCTTGATCGATGAGTCGACGACGAACGGCAGGTTTGCTTCGTCGGTCAGGGTGTGGTGCACAATGCCGAGCGTGTCGAGCATCGGTCGCATCGTGCGCGCGACCAGAGACTGTCCGATGTTGAATTCGCCCAGCGTGCCGCGCTCGGAGATCACCATGAGGGCCGGGATCTGATACGGCAGAACCAGCGAAGCGAGTGCATTAGCGATCAGCGCAAAGCCGGACGTCTGCATCATCACCGCGCCACGCAGCCCCGCCATATAGGCGCCGCTCACAGTACCGATCGCCTCGTCTTCGCGCGTGGCGGTGACCGGTAAGAAATAATTGTCGGCATTGACTCCGGCGATCAGCGGCGTGAGCACGTTGTCCGGCACATAAGTGATGAGCCGGACGTCGTTATCCTTCAACAGTTTGAGGAACGTGTCGGACCAGGTCATTTTGGATTTCACGGATAGATTGAGCGCGCACAATGGCAACGAGTCGGGACAGCGGATAGGCTGTGTCTGGGTCCGACTATCGACCGTCAGCGGTCGGTCGGGCAAGAAAAAAGCGGAGGCAAAAAAGTGCAGAGAGGCGTGGTGAGATTGACGACGCCTGCTTCCATTGCGGCAGCGGCGATCTTCTTCGTCATAGCCGTGGGACTAGCGGCAGACAATTACCCCACCCGTCCGATCATCCTCGTTATCCCGCTGCCGCCTGGCGGCACCAACGATATTATGGCTCGCGCGGTCGCCGATAAGATGAGCGCTGCGCTCGGGCAGCGGATCGTCATCGAAAATCGCAATGCGGGTGGCAGCGGCACAGTAGGAACCCGCGAAGTCGCGCGCGCCGCTCCCGACGGTTACACGATCATTCTCGGCTACACCTCGACGCTGGCGACGGGTCCGCACATTTTCAGCAATGCCGGTTACGATCCGCGCAAGGATTTCGCGCCGCTCGGCCTGATCGCGTCGGCGCCGGCACTGTTGCTCGTTCATCGCGATCTGCCGGTTCACACCGTCGGCGAACTGATCGCATTGATGAAGGCGTCCAAGGAGCCTTATCAGGTCGCAACGCCCGGCGCCGGCACTGTCAACTATCTCGCGTCGATCCTTTTCGCTCAACAGGCAGGGGTCCAGGTTCAGCAGATAATCGAGAAAGGCTCCAATCCGCTGATCACGGATATGATGGGCGGGTTCGTCAAGGTTGGATTCAATCCGATTCCGGTGTCGCGTGCGGCGCTCGACGGCGGCTATGTCCGCGCTTTGGCCGTGACGTCGAGCAAACACTCGACCTTGATGCCTGAATTGCCGACGCTGGCGGAGTCCGGGTTGCCCGGATTCGATGCCACGCTGACCTATGGATTGCTGGCGCCCGCGCGCACGCCTCGCCCGATCGTCGAGCGGCTGAACCAGGAACTGCGCGCCGCTCTCGGCAGCGATGAGGTTCGCGCCCGCATTATTGCCGAAGGCGGCGAGCCCGAACCGACCACGCCAGAACAGCACGCGGCAGTAATCGACCGGGAAGAATCAAAATGGTCGGCGGTGATCCGCGAAGCTGGAATCGAAGGCCGCTAAAGCGAAATGATTTTAGGTTGAATAGCCATTTCGCTTTAGCTCATTGTTTGAGCATGATCTTTTCCGAAAACCGGTTTCCACTTTTCGGGATCATGCTTTAGAGCGAGATAGATTTTCAATATTTTGGGTCGCGGTCCAGAAGCTCAATCGAGACGCCTTCCGGCCCGCGCAGGAAGCAGATGCGCACTCCGGGGCGAACCGTCGTAGGCTCGCGGGTGAATTCAACGCCCTTCTTTTTGAGTCCGGCCGCGATCGCATCGATACCGCTCACCGCAAGTCCGAAATGATCGAGCCCGCGATAGGGCGTGACCGGCGGCGCGTTCACGCCGTCACTGGGAGCGACCGGAGCGATGAAGATATTGGCGCCGCCGAGCTTGAGATCGATACGCGGCTTGCCCTGCTGCATGCTGCGGAGCACTTGCGCGCCGAGCATTGACTCGAACCACCGGGCCATCGCCTCGGGATCGGCGGTGCGTAGATGAATATGGTCCCAAGTAATATTGTTTGTCTGTTGTGCCAAGGCGTCTCTCCCCTGTGACTGCTCGCTACGGCATCATTTTGGCGGAACGGCATCGGTCGCACAATCGGCTAGTGCGGCGGATTTGAAGTGGGCTTTTTCGGGATCATGCTTTAATGCCGCGCCGGCTTGGCCTCGCCTGGCATAGTAGCCGACGCCGAGCGAGCAGCCGGGATGGCGAGCCAGCCCGCTTGCGCGACGACGCCGTGCAGCATCTGTAGCACGCGTTGAATTTCATCGCGCTTGATAACCCCAGTCACGCGATGTCCGCTTTGGCCGCGCAGTTCGAGACGGAAGGCGTCTTGCTCGCGCGCAATCGTCAGCCGATCGGCGAGCTCCGCGGCAACTGCGCTGGATTTGAGAATGTCAGGCGGCGTCTGCGACATCGCCGGAGCGGTCTTGGCGATGGCCGCTTCGCGCTCGAACGCAATCGCTTCACTGCGCAGCTCCGCCGGCGCGCGTTGCGCCAGATCCGAAGTATTGGCCAGGTATTCGGCGGCGCGTTCGAGCACCGCCAGCGCCAGCCGCCTGGTCAGCCAGCACGACCAAGCATCCGCACCTCCGGCATTGATCGCGGCAGCGATGCGATCTTCCTGCGGCGCGTAGACGAAGGTGATAGTTTTCAAGTTCCGCAGCATGCGTTTCAACCACCGCCGGAGAGAATTCGTGCCGGTCCGTTATTTGGCCAGTTCGGGCCACGGCACGATGGTCGATTTCACCGTTTTCATCGCCATCGCATCTGCGAACGCGCGCCCGATGCCTTCCTGCGAGAAAGGATAGAGCGTCTGCATGTCCAGCCAAGGATATTTGGCGCGGGTGCGTTAGAGCATGTCGACGCCAAGCGGCAGGTCGTTGCCGGTAAATGCCCATGAGCCGAGCAGATTGACGTCCTTAGCGCAGAAACGGTGCCAGGATGTCATGATCGAGCCGGCGTCGGTGAACTGGCCCATTTCAACATAAGTGCCGCCATCGCGCAGAAATTCGATGCCTTCGGGGCCGGCGCTGGGATGACCGGAGCAGTCCATCACCACATCGGCGCCGAAGCCGCCGACGATGTCGCGCAC
>JBASAH010000342.1:0-3208 GCA_049650505.1 Xanthobacteraceae bacterium | reverse complement strand
GTGCCGGCGTCACTCTCTTATTTGTCTGCCGGCGACACGCATTTGAAGAAATGGTCGGCGCGGCTGCAGGAAATCCCGCAGCCGCGCGTCGCCGTTGCCTGGTCCGGCAATCCGGCGCACGACAACGACCGCAATCGCTCGCTGCCGTTCAGCGCCTTGGCGCCGCTGTTTCCGCCTGCCAACCCGCCTTCGCTTGCGGAGGGAAGGGTGGGGGCGGCACCAAGCTTCATCAGCATCCAGCGCGATTTGCGCAGTGAGGATGCGGCGCGCCTCGCCGCCGAAACACGCCTCACGCACCTTGGCGGCGAACTTGACGATTTCAGCGATACCGCTGCGGTACTGGCGCTGTGCGATCTGGTCATCTCGGTGGACACCGCGCCGGTGCATCTTGCCGGCGCCATGGGCCGCCCGGTCTGGGTGCTCGTTCCCTTCGCGCCGGACTGGCGCTGGACGCTCGATGGGGAAATCACGCCCTGGTATCCGACCGCGCGCTTGTTTCGCCAAGACTTGTTTCGCCAAGATTCACCCAGCGATTGGAACGCGGTCATGGCCCGCGTCGCCGCTGCGCTAAAGCTATTCGGATTGCAGAAATGAATTCCGTTTACCGCTTTCGCAAGGAGCGGCATTTCGCCAAACCACCGGAGGCGATCTGGCCTTTCATCGCCGACAGCGCGCGCATCAATGAAATGGTCGGCTTCCCTCCCTACCGGGTCGAGGAGCGTCTTGGCGTCGACGGCCGCGTCCGGCGCATCGCCAGCGGCAAGCTCGGTCCGCTGCGGCTCAACTGGGAAGAGACTTTCGGCGAATGGCAGGAAAACCGCTGCGTCGTGCAGACGCGCAAATTCCTCAATGGCCCGATCGGCAATTTTGTGGCCTGCGCCGAACTCGAACCGGAAGGCGCCGGAAGCCGGCTGGTGTTCTCGGCCGAAATCGAGTGCCGCGGCGCACTGGGTTTGTTGGCGCGGCTGTCCGGTCAGATCGCGCGCGAGGGCGAGCGGCGGATTGCCGCGATCGAACGGCTGATCGATGAAGCCGACGGCGCCGACTATATTCCTGGCCGCATCGCTGAGCCCGCAATTAAGCCAGCAGCGCGGCGGCGATTCGATTTGCTCCTCAACGATCTCGATCGCGATCCGGCGAGGCCGCGTTTTTGCTGCACGCGCCGAGCCTGGTGCTGCGCAGTGTTCGGCCGTTGACGATGGCGCGCTTGTGGCGCGCCGCGCCCGGCGATGCGGTCGATCTGTTCCTCGCTGCACAGCGGCTCGGCATTGTGGCGATGGAATGGGATTTACTGTGCCCGCGTTGCCGCGGCGCCAAGCTGCGCGTGCGACATCTGCACGAATTGCCCGACGCGGCGCATTGCGGCTCCTGCAATATCGATTACCGGCGCGATTTCACCCGCAATGTGGAGCTGACATTCCATCCCGAGCCGTGGCTGCGCCCACTGCCGGAAGGCGAACTATGCCTGCTCGGCCAAGGCTCTACGCCGCATGTCCGCTTTCAAGCCGAGGTCGCCGCCGGGTCGCGCAAGCACTTCGCGCTGACGCTGCCGCTCGGCCCGCACCGTTTCCGCACCGTGGAAGCGGGCGCCGAGGCGGACGCCACCATCGGTCCTGACGGCATGATCCCCGAAGTAGAGGCGCGCGGCAGCGATATTGTTTTGACGACGCGCCGCAAGGATGAGCTCGTCATTCGCAACGACACTGATCGGCCGCTCTTTTTTGTCGTCGAGGATCGCAACTGGACCATGGACGCGCTCACCGGCGAACGCGTCATCGCGATGCCGGCGTTCCGGCGCTTGTGCCCCGAGCAACTTTTGCGTCCCGGCGACGACGTTGCCATCGGCCGTGTCGCAATCATGTTCACCGACCTGCAAGGCTCGACCAAGCTCTATGAGGATCTCGGCGACGCCACCGCGTATCGCCTGGTGCGCGATCATTTTGCCTTCTTGTCCGAGCGCGTGCAGCAGCATGACCGCTTTATCGTCAAGACCGTCGGCGATGCGGTGATGGTGGCGTTCCACGATCCAGCCGACGCCGTCCGCGCCGTACTGTCGATTCAAGACGAGGTAGCGAAGTTCAATTGGGGGCGTCGCGACGCCAGAATTGTCCTAAAGCTCGGATTGCATGCCGGCTCGTGTATCGCGGTGACCGCCAGCGGCGTACTCGATTATTTTGGCTCGGCAGTGAACACGGCGGCGCGGCTGGAACATCAGTGCCGCGGCGGCGAGGTGGTGGTCTCGGAAACGGTGCTTGCTGACGCGCAAGCGCGCGAAGCGCTCGCGGGGCGAAGCATGACGGCGGACAGCGCCATGATGCGCGGTTTGAGCGAGCCGGTGCGGTTTTTTCGGGTCGCTGCAGCCGAACGCGCCGATTAGGTCGAAACTGCCGCCAAAGCGCGGAGTTGTCTCGAAAGACCAGCAGCCGGTGCTATTTTGGCGAATCCACAGGAGCGGCGCGATGGCGGAAGAGCAAAAAGCGGCGAGCGGACCGGACCTGACGCAAGGCGTCGCAATCAAGGATTTCGTCGACGGCAAACTTCTGGGCCATGTCGGCGATGAAGAGGTGCTGCTGGTGCGACGCGGTGATGAAATCTTCGCCGTCGGCGCGCATTGCACGCATTATCATGGACCGCTCGCCGAGGGCTTGGTCGCCGGCGAGAGCGTGCGCTGTCCGTGGCATCACGCCTGTTTCGATTTGCGTACAGGGGAAGCCGCGCGGGCGCCGGCATTAAGCCCGATCGCATGCTGGAACGTCGAGGCTCGCGACGGGCGCATTGTGGTGCGACAAAAACGCGAGCAGCCGAAACCGCGCGGCAAAACCGCCAAAGCGGACGCGCCGCAGCGAATCATTATCGTTGGCGGCGGCGCCGCCGGCTTTGCCGCCGCAGAAATGCTGCGGCGGCGTGACTACCGCGGCAGCATCGTGATGCTGAGCGATGACGATGCGCCGCCGGTTGACCGGCCCAATCTGTCGAAGGATTACCTTGCCGGCAGCGCGCCGGACGATTGGCTGCCGCTGCGCCCCGACGATTTCTATGCCGAAAACGGCATCGATCTGCGCCTGAAGACCGCTGTTAGCGGTATCGATGCCAAGCGACGCGAAGTCGTTATCGCGCAGGACGAACGCTTGAATTACGACCGGTTATTGCTGGCGACCGGCGCCGAGCCAGTCCGGCTTACAATCCCTGGAGCCGACCAGCCACATGT
>JBASAH010000341.1:0-4376 GCA_049650505.1 Xanthobacteraceae bacterium | reverse complement strand
CAGCGAGGCGTTGCCGACACCACCGCCGCGTCCCGCACGCCCCGGTGAGCAAAGGCCCCCAGCGGCGGAGGCCAGCAAGGTCAATCAGAACAAGACGGCCATCTACGATACGCTCGAACAAGAGATGGCAAATTTGCTCGGGCGACCGTCAAAGAGCTGACGTCGGATCTTACATCCGATCCCTGATCTCTGATATCCGTCATCCGCCCGCGGGCATCCGCAGCACGGGCTTGATTGCGATTCCGGTCGAGGATTCCTTGGCCGCCACATTGATATCGGCCAGATCGAAGAACTTGATCATTTTCTGGATCGGAAATTTGCCGGCGACGATGAGATCGACGAGCCGGGGGATAAACTCCTTTGGCAGGCTTTCGCCCTGAACGACACCGCGGACAGTTCGGCCCTGCTGCAAGAACGGCATTTCGATCGCGACATCGGTGCCTGGAGGGGCGCTACCGAGCAGCACGCAGGTGCCGCCCGGCATCAGCGCCTCGATCGCCTCGCGCAACACAGCAGGCTGCGCCGAAGTGTCGAGTGAATAGCGGACGCCGCCCGTCGCGGCGGCGCGAACCTCATCAACGACTCGATCGCGTCCGGTGTGATCGAACGCATGGGTAGCGCCGAGTTCGCGCGCCAAGGCGAGACGATGCCTATGCACATCAACGGCGATGATCGGATCGCAGCCTGCGATCTTCGCCGCCATCAGCGCCGATAGTCCAACCGCGCCGACGCCGAAAATTGCAAGGCTGTCGCCGGGCTGCGGCCGCATTGCGTTGAGCACGGCGCCGGCGCCGGTCTGGCCGCTACAGGCGAGCGGCCCCAGGGCTTCCAATGGCGCATCTTTTCTGACTTTGACGGCGTAGCGCTCCTGGGTCAGCGCATAGGTACCGAATGAGGATTGCTGAAAAAAAGCGCTGTAGATCGGCGCGCCGTTTTTCGAGATCAGTGTCGAGCCATCATTGCGCGTACCGTGCATTTTCAGGCGGCGCCCCTGCACGCAGTAACAATATTTATGCTGCTGGCAGTTCGTGCAGGTCCCGCACCACGGAAATGACATCACCACATGATCGCCGGGCGCCAAGGAGCGGACCGCGCTGCCGACGGCATGAACTACGCCGGAGCCCTCATGACCGTAAACCGCCGGATAGGGCGAAGCGAAATAGCCGTCGCGGCCGTGCAGATCGGTCTGGCACATGCCGCTCGCCACCACCCGGACGATCACTTCGTCTGGACGCGGATCGCAAAGTTCCAATTTATCGATGACGAAGGGAGCCGAGCGTTCACGCACGACGGCGGCGGTGATTTGCATTCTAAATTGTCAGAGGCGCGCGCCAAGCTGTCAACGCCGCCTAAGGCGCGCGGATGCGAGGCGCCCGAGGCGTCTACTTAATTTTCGCGTTTAATCGTCGCGGTAAACGCGTTCGCGCCGTTCGTGGCGCTCCTGGGCCTCAACCGACAGCGTCGCAATCGGCCGCGCTTCCAGGCGTTTGAGCGTGATCGGCTCGCCGGTTTCCTCGCAATAGCCGTACGTGCCGTCCTCGATGCGCTGCAGCGCAGCATCGATCTTGGCAATCAGCTTCCGCTGGCGGTCGCGGGCGCGTAATTCGATGGCGCGGTCGGTTTCCGAGGACGCCCGATCGGCGAGGTCGGGGTGATTCTGGCTTTCGTCCTGGAGGTGCTGCAGCGTTTCCTTGGCCTCCTTGAGAATATCCTCCCGCCAGTCAAGCAGCTTCTGCCGGAAATACTCCCGCTGGCGCTCATTCATGAACGGCTCTTTGTCGCTCGGCCGATAGATTCTGGCGTCCACCCCAAGGCCAATTCCGTCGCTCTTGCCGTTTTTATGGGGCTTATCTAGCGTCCGACCGTTTTTGCCTTTGGCCAACTGCATCTGCGTGTACTCCCGCAACCAACTTCGCGAAGCGCCCTCTCGCGCGGCGGCTTATAACCAAGCTCTGTGACAGTGACAACAAGATCGTAGTGCGGCGCAAAAGGCCCGATCCGGCACCGCCGCCGCGGCCAGGCGGCGCGGGCTTTGCCTTGTCGGACGCTTCTGCCGCGTGATTTAATTTGCCGTTCTGGAGGCACAAGTTTCATGCGTTTTGAAGGCACCAGCGGCTACGTCGCCACCGATGACTTAAAGATCGCGGTCAACGCCGCGATCGCCTTGGAGCGGCCTTTGCTGGTCAAGGGGGAGCCGGGGACCGGCAAGACCGTCCTGGCGCTGGAAATCGCCAAGGCGCTGGGCGCCCCTTTAATCGAGTGGCACATCAAATCGACCACCAAAGCGCTTCAGGGACTTTACGAATACGATGCTGTTACGCGCCTGCGCGACAGCCAATTGGGCGACGCCCGCGTCAAGGATATTCGCAATTACATCAAACGCGGCAAGCTCTGGGATGCCTTCGTCTGCGATGAACGGCCGGTTCTGCTGATCGATGAAATCGACAAAGCCGATATCGAATTTCCAAACGATCTTCTGCAGGAGCTCGATCGAATGGAATTCTTCGTCTACGAGACCGGCGAAACGATTCATGCCCGCCGGCGGCCAATCGTCGTCATCACGTCAAACAACGAGAAGGAATTGCCGGACGCGTTCCTGCGCCGTTGCTTTTTCCACTATATCCGGTTCCCGGATCCCGACACGATGCGTGCGATCGTTGAGGTGCATTTTCCGGGCATCAAGCACCGCCTGGTCGGCGAAGCGTTAAGGCTGTTCTACGAAATCCGCGAAGTGCCCGGCTTGAAAAAGAAACCCTCAACCTCGGAATTGCTCGATTGGTTGAAACTTTTAATGGTCGAGGACATTTCGGTCGAGACATTGCGCGAGCGCGATCCGAAGCGACTGATTCCGCCCCTTCATGGCGCGCTCTTGAAGAACGAACAGGATGTGCATCTGTTTGAGCGGCTGGCGTTTATGACGCGACGCGAGGGCCGCTAGCAAGGGCTCGCGCCACGCGTGATTCACCACAATGGATGCATGGTGAAGGAGTACGTAGCGCCCAAACCGAAGGTAAATTGGTTGGGCGAGCCGCGTTGGATGACCAACGGCGAATCGGCCGCCGAACCGGTCAGCCGCTCATATTCGACAAAGGCATGCGCCGCCCATTGCGGGTTGAAGAAATATTCGGTCTGCGTCCCGGCGCCGTACGAATAGAGACCGCCGCCGGCGTGATAGACGGGGAGCACCGGCAGGCCGGCGACAATGGAGCCGGCGGACTGCGCGGGCGTGATGCCAAAATACGGGCCGATCGCCGCAGCGGATTGCAACGTCAGCCGCGGTCCGCCGGAAAACCGGAACTGTCCAGCCGGAACGATCGCATCGAGAAATAGATCGCCAGTGACGCCTTTTTCGCCGCCGAAACCCTGCCGCGCCTCGCCGCGCAGGCGCAGCCATTGTGCCGGCCAGTATTCGGCGAAGGCGCCCGCTTGTAGCGCATAGTCGACATTGCCCAAGCCATTGAGCGCCTTGTCATCGGAGGCTTTGCGCGGCCATAGAACCTTTACCGCCGGGCCGAGCTTGAACTGGCCGATATCAAGGATGCTGAATCCGAAACTGTCGCGCGGGCCGAAAAACTCCGGCGGCGTTCCGACCTTGCGAATACTGACCAGAGGACCGCCGGTAAGGCCAAATTTGTCCTCCGGCGCGCCCGGCCATTTCGGCCCGATGCGCAGCTCGCCACCGATGGTGACGATCCAATCCGGCGCCGCCGGGGCGTAGCTGGCCGGAGCGGCCGGTGATGCCGATGGCTGCGCCGGCAGGTCGGCGGCGAATGCAATAGTCGGCGGGATAAGAGGAAAAGCGGCCAAAGCAAGCCGCCATACGCTGCGCCATATCGTTGAGCGCCACGCCGTTGAGCGCCAACCCATTATCATTCCGCGGAAACCCAGCCCTCGTTGCGATGATCGCCATCATACCGCAGGGCTGCTTGAGGACGAAGCCGCACGGCGATTGAGGGCAAACTTAGTAAAGACCTGTTGCGGATTGGTTGCGCTAAGCTTCCGCATCATGTTCCACGGCCGGCTCCGCAGTCGTTTGCGCGCGTTTTCGCCGCCGGCGCCGCGGTGCCGCCCTCTCCCTACCGACACCGCCCGAGGGTTCGGCCGTTTCTGCCTGGGCGACAACAGAATCGCCGTGGTCCGCCTCCGCCCGGACTGCGGTCGTTGACTCATTATCGGGAGTTGCAGTGGCGTCTGGCTCTTGCGCGCTTTGTCCCTGTTCCGACCATCGCGGCTCTTGCAGCGGCTGCGACTCTTGCTGCTGCGCTTCTTCTTGCGCCGCTTGCACCAACTCGGCTTCGCGCGCTAGGCGATGCGCCGCTTCCCGCGCTCTAGCGCGGCGCTCTTCGACCGCGTCGCGCAAACGTTTGACCCAGACG
>JBASAH010000340.1:0-1673 GCA_049650505.1 Xanthobacteraceae bacterium | reverse complement strand
GCTTCATAGCTATACCCCCCATCATAGCGTCCCCAAACAAGGCGTAGACTCCGCTCAAACAAGTGTCAACGAGCGGTGCCTGTTGGGATTGGCTGGCACTCCTGCCGACTTTGAACCCTGCACGCATTGGCCATCCCGGACGCTGCATGATGGGGTAAGCGAAGCGACATCGATCTTTGAACGAAGACACGCGCGAGCAGGGCGGCAAAATCTGCCTTGACACGCCCGACTGCGCATCTTATTTGCGCAATGCCGCTTAGCACTCCACTTTCACGAGTGCTAAGGCCGTGCAAATATCAATATTTTTCAAATACGAACGCGCCGCTTTCAAGCACCAAACCGCGGCAGACGAGGGTCATCATGGCGAAAACTAAATTCCGGCCGCTTCACGATAGGGTGGTCGTCAAGCGCGTCGACGCCGAGGAAAAATCCAAAGGCGGCATCATCATTCCCGACACCGCCAAAGAGAAACCGCAAGAGGGCCAAGTTGTCGCCGTCGGCCCCGGCGGCCGCGACGAGGACGGCAAGCTGATCCCGATGGGGGTCAAAGCCGGCGACCGCGTACTGTTCGGCAAATGGTCAGGCACCGAGGTCAAGCTCGATGGCGACGAGCTCCTCATCATGAAGGAATCCGACATCATGGGCGTGGTCGCCTGAGATTTCATCCCCACCCTTCGAGGCTCGCTCCAGTCGCGCCTCAGGACGACGGTCAACTCAAAACGCAAGAGAGAAACCTAAAATGGCTGCCAAAGACGTTAAATTTTCCGGCGAGGCCCGCGAGCGCATGCTGCGCGGCGTGGAGACGCTCGCCAATGCTGTGAAAGTGACGCTCGGCCCGAAGGGCCGCAACGTCGTGCTGGATAAATCGTTCGGCGCCCCGCGCATCACCAAGGACGGCGTCACCGTCGCCAAAGAGATCGAGCTTGAGGACAAGTTCGAGAATATGGGCGCGCAGATGGTGCGCGAAGTCGCGCAGAAGACCAACGATCAGGCCGGCGACGGCACCACGACCGCGACAGTGCTGGCGCACGCAATTGTTAAGGAAGGCGCCAAGGCGGTCGCTGCCGGTATGAACCCGATGGATATCAAGCGCGGCATCGACCTCGCCGTTAAGGCGGTGGTCGCCGACATCAAGAGCCGCGCCAAGAAAGTGGGATCGTCATCCGAGGTCGCTCAGGTCGGCACGATTTCCTCGAACGGCGATGCCAGCGTCGGCAAGATGATCGCCCAAGCTATGCAGAAAGTCGGCAACGAAGGCGTCATTACCGTCGAGGAAGCAAAGTCGCTCGGCACCGAAGTCGAGATTGTCGAGGGCATGCAATTCGACCGCGGTTATGTCTCGCCCTATTTCATCACCAATGCCGAGAAGATGGTGGCGGAGCTGGAAGACGCCTACGTGCTGCTGCATGAGAAAAAACTGTCGCAGCTTCAGGCCATGCTGCCGCTTCTTGAAGCTGTGGTGCAGTCGGGCAAGCCGCTTTTGATCGTCGCGGAGGACATCGAAGGCGAAGCGCTCGCTACGCTCGTGGTCAACAAGCTGCGCGGCGGATTGAAGGTCGCCGCGGTAAAGGCGCCAGGCTTCGGCGACCGCCGCAAAGCGATGCTTGAAGACATCGGCGTCCTGACTGGCGGCCAGCTCATTGCCGAGGATCTCGGCATCAAGCTTGAAAACG
>JBASAH010000339.1:0-3715 GCA_049650505.1 Xanthobacteraceae bacterium | reverse complement strand
CTCCAGAGGAGGTTGACGCTTCATGATCGCCGCCGCCCGGCATGATCTTGAGCCGGTCGGTGCGCGAGCGCGTCAGCCCCTTCGACACGTAGCGCGTGTCCGGCGACGGGCGGCCTTCTTCGACGCCTTTGCCGAGCGCATCGAAGCCGCCTTCGGCCGGCTCGACATGGGCGAGATCGAACCGCGACAGATAACTCACCGCGAGCTCGCGGAACACGTAGTCGAGGATCGAGGTCGCGTATTTGATCGAGTCGTTGCCCTGCACCGGGCCGGACGGCTCGAAGCGGGTGAAGGTGAAGGCATCGACATATTCGTCGAGCGGCACGCCATATTGCAGGCCGAGCGACACCGCGATAGCGAAGTTGTTGAGAAGCGAGCGCAGCGCCGCGCCCTCTTTGTGCATGTCGATGAAGATTTCGCCGATCCGGCCGTCGTCATATTCGCCGGTGCGCAGATAGACTTTGTGGCCACCGACCACCGCTTTCTGGGTATATCCCTTGCGCCGGTCCGGCATGCGCTCGCGCTCGCGCATGATGACGATGCGCTCGACGACTTTCTCGACAATCTTCTCGGCGAGGCCTGTGGCGCGCGCCGCCGCCGGCTTGTCGAGCAAGGCCGAAAGGACGTTATCTTGGACTTCGTCTTCCTCGTCCTCGTCGGCGATCAATTGACTCTGCAGCGGCTGCGAGAGTTTCGAGCCGTCGCGATAGAGCGCGTTGGCTTTGAGGGCGAGCTTCCAGGACAGGATATAAGCCGCTTTGCAGTCCTCGACCGTCGCCTCGTTGGGCATATTGATGGTCTTGGAGATGGCGCCGGAGATGAACGGCTGCGCCGCCGCCAGCATGCGGATGTGGCTGTCGACCGAGAGGAAACGCTTGCCGGTGCGGCCGCACGGATTGGCGCAATCGAACACGGCATAATGTTCGGGCTTGAGATGCGGCGCACCTTCGACGGTCATGGCGCCGCAGACATAGATGTTGGCCGCCTCGATCTCGCGCTTGGTGAAGCCGAGATGCGCGAGCAGGTCGAAATTGGGGGCGGCAAGATCGGCCGGCGCGACGCCAAGTTCGCGCAGGAAATCAGCACCAAGCGTCCATTTGTTAAAGACGAATTTGATGTCGAAAGCGGTCGGCAGCGCCTTTTCCACTTTCTCGATCGCTTCGCCGGTGAAGCCCTTGGCTTTAAGCGTGACGTGATTGATCGCCGGCGCGTCCGCCATCGTGCCACGGCCGACCGCATAGTCGATGATCTCGGCGATCTCACTCTCGCCATAGCCGAGCACGCGCAAAGCTTCCGGCACGGCGCGGTTGATGATCTTGAAATAGCCGCCGCCGGCGAGCTTCTTGAATTTCACCAGCGCGAAATCGGGTTCGATGCCGGTGGTGTCGCAATCCATCACCAAGCCGATGGTGCCGGTCGGCGCCACCACGGTCGCCTGCGCGTTGCGATAGCCGTGCGCCTCGCCGAGCGCGAGCGCGCGATCCCAGGCGCGCCTAGCATGCTCGGCAAGTTTTTGATCCGGGCAGGCTTTGGGTTCGAGCGGCACCGGCGGCGTGGTCATCTGCTCGTAGCCGGTGCGCTCGCCATAAGCCGCGCGGCGATGGTTGCGCATCACGCGCAGCATCACCTCGCGATTTTCGGCAAAGCGCGGGAACGCCCCGAGCTCGGCCGCCATTTCGCCTGACGTGGCATAGGAGATGCCGGTCATGATCGCCGACAACGCGGCGCAAATCGCGCGGCCGGCCTCGGAGTCGTAGGCGATGCCGGACGACATCAACAGGCCGCCGACATTGGCATAGCCCAGCCCGAGCGTGCGGAAGTCGTAAGACCGCTGCGCGATTTCGCGCGATGGGAATTGCGCCATCAGCACCGAGATTTCCAGCACGACGGTCCACAGCCGCACTGCGTGCTCATAGCCGTCGATGTCGAAGTGCCCGCTTCCCCCTCCGCCGCCGTTTGCGGTGGACGTGGCGGGGGAATGAAATGCGAGCAAGTTCAACGAGGCGAGATTGCACGCCGTATCGTCGAGGAACATGTATTCCGAGCACGGATTAGACGCGATGATCGGCCCCGACGCGGCGCAGGTGTGCCAATCGTTGATCGTGGTGTGGAATTGCAGGCCGGGATCGGCGCTGGCCCAGGCGGCGTAGCCGATCTTCTCCCACAATTCGCGCGCCTTCACGGTGTGGGCGATCTTGCCGGGCTTGGTGCGCCAGAACAGATCCCAATCGCGATCGGCTTCGACCGCTTTGAGAAACTCGTCCGTTACCCGCACGGTATTGTTGGAGTTTTGCCCGGAGACGGTGAGGTAGGCCTCGGAATCCCAATCGGTATCGTAGGTCCGGAAATCGAGGTCGGTTTTGCCTTGCTTGGCGAACTGGATGACGCGGCGGATGTAATTGTCCGGCACGTGGTTTTTGCGCGCCGCCTTGATCTCGCGGCGAAGCACCGGATTCTTTTCTGGATCGAAGCAATCGTCGCCGGAGCCTTCGCAGTTCACGCAGGCCTTTAAGATCGCGCGCAGATGCCGTTGATTGATCTTGGAGCCGGTGACGAGGTTGGCGACCTTTTGTTCCTCGAGCACCTTCCAGTTGATGAACTGCTCGACGTCGGGATGATCGACGTCGAGAATCACCATCTTGGCGGCGCGGCGCGTGGTGCCGCCCGACTTGATTGCGCCCGCGGCGCGGTCGCCGATCTTGAGGAAGCTCATCAGGCCGGAGGACTTGCCGCCACCGGAAAGCTTTTCACCCTCGCCGCGCAGTTTCGAGAAATTGGAGCCGGTGCCGGAGCCGTATTTGAACAGGCGCGCTTCGCGCACCCACAAATCCATGATCCCGCCCTCGTTCACCAGGTCGTCATTGATCGACTGGATGAAGCAGGCATGCGGCTGCGGATGCTCGTAAGCCGTTGCCGATTGCACGAGCTGGCCGGTCTTATGATCGACGTAGAAGTGCCCCTGGCTCGGGCCGTCGATGCCGTAGGCCCAATGTAGGCCGGTGTTGAACCATTGCGGCGAATTCGGCGCCACCATCTGCATCGCCAGCATGTAGCGGTGCTCGTCGAAGAAGGCGCGCGCGTCCTCTTCCGAACTGAAATAGCCGCCCTTCCAGCCCCAATAGGTCCAGGTGCCGGCGAGACGGTCGAATACCTGCTTGCAGGATTGCTCGCCGGTGAAGCGCTCGGCTTCCGGCAATTCCTTCAAGGCAGCGTCATCGGCGATGCTGCGCCACAGCCAGGACGGGACGGTTTCCTCTTCGACCTTCTTCAGCCGCGACGGCACGCCGGCTTTGCGGAAATATTTTTGCGCCAGCACGTCGGAGGCGACTTGCGACCATTGCTCGGGAACCTCGACGTTTTCGGCGCGAAACACGACCGAACCGTCGGGATTGCGGATTTCGCTCGTGGTGAGACGAAAGGCGATATCCGCGTAAGGCGATTGTCCCTCTTTAGTGTAGCGCCGCTCGATCCGCATTTTTTTGCCCCTTGATCTTGGTGCTTTCGGTCTCGGTGGCCTACACGGTCAATATAGGTCACCGACTGTTTCCCCGCGACGCGATAGAGGATCTTCTGCCGCGCCGAACCCCGTTTCTGTTTCCACCCGACGCCCAACATCGTCCCGGCGGCGATCGCCGGGCTTGCTCCCCGAGCCGGGTAAGGCCGGGTTGCGATCTCGCGCCGCAACCTTTCGGCCCAATCTGCGCCCCCAGCTCCA
>JBASAH010000338.1:0-12256 GCA_049650505.1 Xanthobacteraceae bacterium | reverse complement strand
CGTCATGGCCGCACGGTACGTCGTAACAGCGCCATGACCGATCCGATTGCACGGTTGCAAAGGCGCGATCGAAGGCCGGATTGCTGTAGCTCTTTGCGCGAATATAGGTCTTGCGTGCGATGCGCTCGCGAGCGCCGGTGAGCGTAATGGCGGACGTAAAGGTTCCGATCGGCTGCGGGACGCAGAGGCTATCGACCCAATGACGGTCGGCTTCGTTGACGCCGAACGCTTCCGCCGAACGCGGCGGCACAGCAAGATCGCCGCGCTGCACGGCCGCGCGAATCCCGTCCTGGACCGCGGGACCGGTGAGATCTTGTATCGTGTCGCCGTCGTGCGGCAGAAACGCGTCGAGAAATACGATCGAGCGCGTGGCCGCGGCCATTTGTTCGGCGACCCCGGAAATTATGAATCCACCATAAGAATGGCCGCACAGCACCACGTCGCTCAGCTGCTCCCATTTGATGACGTTTATGACGTCGGCGATGTGGGTGCCGATGTCGATGCTAGGCTGCAAGAGATGCGCGCGTTCGCCTAAACCGGTAAGCGTCGGCGAAAAAACAAGGTGTCCGCCACCGCGAAGCTGGTCGGCAACCCGTCGCCAGCACCAGCCGCCGTGCCAAGCGCCGTGGACCAGCACAAATGTGTAGGCCATGAAAATCCCCCTGCATCCCCCTGCCGGATCGAGGCGAGCGCCGGCTACGGTTGCCACGCCGCGTCGGCGGCAGGTTCTTCACTCGTGTCGCCGCGATCTCTATCGATGATCTGCAACAGCGCGCGCAGCACCTCGTTCACGCCCTGCCCGCTGACCGCCGAGATGACCAAGGGCGTATTCCTCGCGGCGCGCCGCAATTGCGTTATCTGTTGCTCGACTTGCTCAGAAGTTAGCGCATCGGCCTTATTGAGCGCGACAATCTCGGGTTTTTCAGCGAGCCCGTGCCCGTAAGCTTTCAGCTCGGCGCGCACGGTCTTATAGGCGGCGCCGGCATCTTCGCCGGTGCCATCGATGAGGTGCAGCAGTACGCGGCAGCGCTCGACATGTCCGAGGAAGCGGTCGCCGAGGCCGACGCCTTCATGAGCGCCTTCGATCAGGCCCGGAATGTCGGCGAGCACGAATTCGCGGCCGTCGACGTCGACCACCCCGAGCTGCGGATGCAGCGTCGTAAATGGATAGTCGGCAATTTTTGGCTTGGCCGCGCTCACGGCGGCCAGGAGGGTCGACTTGCCCGCGTTCGGCAGGCCGATGATACCGGCGTCGGCAATGAGCTTCAGCCGCAACCGAATGGTAAGTTCGACGCCGGGCTGACCGGGATTGGCGCGCCGCGGCGCACGATTGGTCGAGCTCTTGAAATGAGCGTTGCCGAAGCCGCCATTGCCGCCACGGGCAAGCGCGGCGCGTTGCCCGACCTCGGTGAGATCGGCCAGAAGCGTTGCCCCGTCCTCGTCATAAATTTGCGTGCCGACTGGCACTTTGAGAACCGCGTCGGCGCCATTGGCGCCGTGACGATCCTTGCCCATGCCGGCACGACCGTTGGCGGCGGTAAAATGCTGCTGATAGCGGTAATCAATGAGCGTGTTGAGGCCGTCGACCGCTTGCGCGATCACGTCGCCGCCCTTGCCGCCATCGCCGCCGTTTGGTCCCCCGAATTCAATGAACTTTTCTCGTCGAAACGAGACGCAGCCATTGCCGCCGTCACCGGAACGAATGTAAATCTTGGCTTCGTCGAGAAATTTCATCTGCACTTCGTAGATCGGCAAACGCGCCGGCACAACATCAATTGCCGTCGATGTTGCTGCGGTGGCCGGCGCTGTCACTCTGATATAAGGTCGCAAATTGTGACGGCGGAGCCCGATCTACTGTGTTTGGATGTTGGGATTTGGGGCGGAGAGCGACGAGGGTGTGGCACGTTGTGAAGCTGGCGACGCGAGCGGCGGTTTGGCGAAGAACCGCCGAGCCGCCGCTGGTGGGATTACCGGCGCTCCTGGCCTTTGCCGCGCTGCTGGCCACCGTCCGCGCCACGTTGCAACTGGTTGAAGCCGGCTCGTGGCACGCCTTCAATCCTTACGGCCTTAATGCCGTCGTTGCCTGGATCGCCCTTGAGCTTGCGATCGCCGCGCTGTTCGTGCGTCCAGCCGCCCGCACCACTGCCCTATCGGCGATGTTTGTCCTTTCCGTTATCGCTGACATAGCGATGACCGCGATCAGTGCGGCCGTGCCGCTCGTGGCCGGCCTCGCGGGGCACGCCGATCTTTTCTCCGGCACAGTGTTGGCGAGTGCGATCTATGCGCTCCTGTTTGCCTGGTGGGTGGGCGCCATGACCTGCATCGTCGGCAGCCTGGAACAACAATCAGGCTGGAGATTGGCCGTCAGAATTGCCGGCCTGTGGGTGGCGTTGTTCGCAGCCAATATCGCGGTTCCGCATGCGCCGGTCTTTGTGCCGCCGGATTTTGACCCGCGCAACGCCAATTGGTGGGAAACCGTATATGCGACCCAACGCGCGGAAAGTAAGCCGAGGGTTGGCGGTGAAATCGCGCAAATCGAAAGAATCCAGCCGAAGCTGCTGCACGAGCAATTCGCGCAATTGCCGCCATCGCGCAAGGGCGAGGCCTCAGGCAAAGGCGAAACGAATATCTATGCGCTGGCGTTGGCCGGTTGGGCCGAGCAGGACGTTTTTATCAAGGAGCTCGACGGCGGCTTGGCGGCGCTCGCCAGCGTGTTACCGATCAAGGGCCGCACGGTGCGCCTGATCAATCACCGCGATACCGTGAAGAAGATTCCGCTTGCCAATTTCCCGAATTTTGCGGCGGCGGTGCACACCATCGGTAACATTATGGATCGAGACAATGACGTTTTGATTCTGCTCATGACCTCGCATGGCTATCGCGGTGGTTTTGCTTTGCAGTTGCCGGGCGACCAGGGCGTCCTGACGCCGCAACAGGTCGCGGCGACACTCGACGGCGAAGCCATCAAGAATCGCGTCGTGATCGTTTCGGCGTGCTATTCAGGAATTTTTTTGCCGCCGCTGGCAAACGACAACACGATCGTCATGACTGCCGCCGATGCGGAGCACACGTCCTTCGGCTGCGCCCCCGAGCGCGACTGGACGTATTTCGGCGACGCCTTCTTTCATCACAGCCTGCACCCCGGCTCCGATTTCGAAAGCGCGTTCAATCAAGCGCGTATCCTGATCCACGGCTGGGAAACAATGGACCACGCGACGCCGTCAAATCCGCAGGCCTCGTTTGGACAGGCGCTGGTCGCAAAACTCGCACCATTCTTTGCGACGAATCCGCGTCCTTGATCGCGTGCGGAATTAGCCAAAAACCGCGACTGCCGCTTTTAGCGGATCATGCTTTTTGTTTGAACATGATCTTTTCCGACCTGCCTTCGCCCGCCGAAGCATCAAGCGAGCGGACAAAAGGTTAGTAGGCTTCGCGCAGGTGGGAAACCGGCAGCCACTTGTCGGGATCATGCCTAAGCCACCTGCCGCGCTTGTGCCCAGGCCTTGAGTGACGCCCACAGCCGGCGATCGAGACGAAAACGGTCGATCGGCGCGGCGGAATTGATGGCCCGAATCCGGCAAAGCTGGACACCGGTCCATTGGAAACCGCACTTCTCAAGCACGCGGCGCGACGCCGGGTTGCTGACGCGGGCTCCGGAGTGCAGCAGCTCATGGCCCAGCTCGCTGAAGGCGTAATCAATCACGGCGCGAACTGCCTCGGTCGCGTAGCCGCATCCCCAAAAGGGAACGCCCAGCCAATAACCGAGCTCGGCGCCGTCCGTGCGCGGATCCAGTCCAGACATTCCGATCAGCGCGCCGTCAAGCTCGAGCGCGAACACCGTCTCACCTCCCTTTTGATTGATCGAGGCGAGCAATCCTTCGGCATCCGCAGCGGTATAGGGATGCGGAATGCGTGCCGTGTTCTCGGCAACACGGCGGTCGCCGGCCAATTGCACGATCACGGGCACGTCGCGTTGGCACAACGTGCGCAGCACCAGCCGATCCGTTTTGAGCACGGGAATGCGGCGCGCGATTGCTTCTCGCGCCAAAACTGGCGTGAAGACAGGGCTTGGGACTTCCGTTGTGAGCGTCATCGCCTGGGCTCCTGCAAGAAACCGAAAGGGGAGCCGGCATGCCGGTCTCCCCTTTTTCGAGCCCATTAGGCCCACCGGTTCGACTGGATGCCGGCGGACCTTACTGATGATCCACCGTATTACTGGACCGCGGCCTCACTCATCGGACGTACCGACACGAATACGCGGCCTTTGGTTTTGGTACGAAACTCGACTTTGCCGTTGATCAGGGCAAAGAGGGTATGGTCTTTGCCGACGCCGACGTTGCGGCCGGGGTGCCATTTGGTGCCGCGCTGGCGGGCGATGATATTCCCGGCCAGCACCTCTTCGCCGCCGAAAATCTTCAGCCCGAGGCGTTGTCCCGCGGAATCGCGGCCGTTGCGCGAGGATCCGCCTGCTTTCTTGTGCGCCATTTATCGGCCTCCGAAACTCACTTGCCTCTATCTAGATCGGATTCGTGACAAAAGCATCACCTGCCGGTGTCACTTCTTTTTGCTTTTCGTCCTTGCCGGCTTTTTCTCCTTCGCCGGCGACTTTGCTTTCGACTTTTCCTTTTTCGCCGCGGTTTTGCGCGCTGGCGGGGCTCCGTCCTCGGCGGACGTTGCCGCAGCCGTAGCGCCGGCGGATTGTTCAGAAGCAGCGGCGGCCGGCGCACGCTTCGGACGTGGCTGCGCCTGCTTGCTGGGCTTTTTGCCGTCCGTCAAAATCTCGGTGATGCGCAACAGCGTGAATTCCTGGCGATGGCCGATTTTGCGTCGCGAATTCTTGCGCCGGCGCTTTTTGAAGGCGATGATCTTCGGCCCGCGCAACCGTTCGAGGACTTCGGCCGCGACGGTGGCGCCTGCCACCGTGGGTGCGCCCAGTGTCACGCTCTCGCCGCCGACGACCAAAACCTCGCCGAACTCGACGATCTCGCCCGGCTCGCCCTTGACCTTGGCAACCTTGAGCACGTCCTCGGCCGCCACCCGGTATTGTTTGCCGCCCGTTTTGAACACCGCGAACATATTTGTTCCTCGTTCCAAGCTTTCCTCGAGCAAGCCCGACGCTCGGGTGACCGCCCTGGACCGGATTCTTCCAGTCTGTTCTGCTGACGGTCGGCGGGGTAGCGGCGGAAATGGCCGCGTCGAACACGCCGATCGGCGCCGTTATGACCGGCCCGTAAACGCCTGTCAAGAAATGCAAACCAAGCGAGATTCAACTGCCCGGCGCTTTCGCCGCGCCCAGCGGTGATGACCTCGATCCGCGGGCCGTGCTAAAGCGCGAGACACTGGCTCAGCCGCGCCTATCGGGAGAACGGCGATGACAGCAGGAAGGCTAGCGCTTTCGCGCCGCGCACTACTCGCGGCGGGACTGCCTGCGATCGCAATCGGGGCGGCGCGCGCCCAAGTCGCCGGCGAAAATTATCCCGAGCGCCAAGTCACCTTCATTGTGCCCTTTGCGCCAGCCGGCGGCACCGATATCCTCACCCGGCTTCTCGCCCAGAAACTCGAGGCACGGCTTGGTAAACCCTTCGTGGTGGAGAACCGGCCTGGGGCCGGTACGATTTTAGCCACCAATTATCTCGCGAAATCGCCGCCTGACGGCTACACGATCATGATGGCGGTGTCGTCGCTCGCTGCCGACGTGACGCTGTACAAAAGCCTGCCCTACGATCCGGGCAAAGACTTCACGCTGGTTGCGCTGATCGCACGCGTACCGTTCGTGCTGGTCGTTAGTCCCTCGCTGCCGGTAAACAGCGTCGAGGATCTCATCAAGCTCGCCAAACAACGAACGCTCGGCTATGGCTCCGGCGGCGTCGGCGCCTGTCATCATTTGGCCGCGGCCCTATTTTCGAGCATGACGGGTATCAAGATGACGCACGTGCCTTATCGAGGCACGGCGCCCGCGCTCAACGACCTTATGGCCGGCTACATCCAGGTGATGTTTGCCGACTACGGCCCAGCGTCGGCTTTGATCAGCAGCGGGAAGCTGCGCGCGCTTGCCGTCACAACAAAAAAGCCGTTCGCCGTACTGCCCGAGGTGCCGCCGCTCGCCGACGTCGGCGTGCCTGGCTTCGACGCCGCCGCATGGCAAGGCGTGATCACGCCGTCGCCGACGCCGCCTGCAATCGTTGCCAAACTCAACAGCGAACTTAATGCGGCGGTCGCCATGAGCGACGTGCGTGCGCGGATGCGCGACATCGGCATGCTTCCGGTCGGCACCGGTTCGCCCGAGGAACTCGCGCAGTTTTTCCAGTCCGAAATCGTGCGCTGGGGCAAGGTTGTCCAAGACGCCGGCATTGCCCGATCCGAGTAACGATTTGTCGAACACGGCGCAAACAACCCAGACCCGCCGGCAGTTGCCCGTCGGCCACGAGATTTTTCTCGATCATGTCGGACACTATGTGCGCGACGCCGAAGCGGCCGGCCGCGCGCTGCGCCGCCTCGGTTTTGCGCCAACACCGATCTCGATTCAATCGGATAAAGACCCGGCCTCCGGCGGTCTTATCGCCACCGGAACCGGCAACATCACGGCCATGTTCGCCCGCGGTTATATGGAAGTTTTGTTCAGAACTTCCGATTCGCCGCTGGTTCGCGAATTCGATGGCGCGCTGGCACGACGCGCCGGACCGTACATCGTGGCTTTCTCGGTGGCCGATGCGGCGGCGGCGCGCGGCCGCCTCGCCAGCACCGGATTTCCGGTACGCGATCTCGTCCGCATGCAGCGTCCGGTCAATACCGAGAGTGGCCCCGACACTGCGGCTTTCACCATTGCGCGGGTCGAAGCGTCGACAATGCCGGAAGGCCGCATCCAAATATTGACGCATCACACCGAGCACACGGTGTGGCAGCCGCGCTGGCTGTCGCATCCGAACGGCGTTTGCGAACTCATCGACGTCGTCATTGCAGTCGGCGATGTCGAGGAGGCGGCGCAGCGGTTCACGCAATTTACCGGCCGGCCGGCGACACCGACGCCAGGCGGCGCGCTGATCCGGCTCGACCGCGGCGGCGTCTACCTCGTCAGTCATCAACGGGCGACGGAGAAATTGCCCGAGGTGCCAGTTACGTCGCTGCCGGTCATAATCGGTTACGCGCTTGGAGTGCAATCGCTGGCCGCCGCCGAGGAAGCGGTCGACGGCGCCAACCTCGAATGGCGCGCTATCGAAGACGGCATCGTCGCCACGTTCCCCACCGAATTGGGCGAAGGCGCCTGGTTTTTTGTCGAGCGGCCCGAGGCCTTGCCCTGGCGGCGCTAAGCGCCGGCGTTCGACAATTTGGCTTTTGCGCCCAGCATGCAATATTTTCGTGCAATATTCGTAGAGCAAACCATCGAGATAGCCTTTGCATAGCCCGGCGGACGTCGAGACATCCTGGCCCGACGCGATTCATGCCCACTTTCGGCGCATCGGTATTCGCCAGGTCGGCTATGTGCCCGATGCCGGCCACAGCCGGCTGATCGCGCTGTGCCGCGACGACCCGCAGATCGTCGACGTGGTGCTCACGACCGAGGAAGAGGGCGTCGGACTGGTGGCGGGCGCGGCGCTAGGCGGACAACGCGCGGCGCTGCTGATGCAGTCCAGCGGCGTCGGCAATTGCATCAATATGTTCTCGCTCCTACGCAATTGTGGCTTCGGCTGCATCGTGCTCGTCACCATGCGCGGCGAGTTCGGCGAATTCAATCCATGGCAGGTGCCGATGGGCGCCATCACCGAGGACGTGCTGCGGCTTGCCGGTTTTCTCACCTATCGCGTCGACGCCGCGGATGCCGTCGATGAGGTAGTCGGCGTCGGATGTGACATGGCGTTCAACGGCAATCTCCAGATTGCGATCATGCTGTCGCAGCGGCTAATCGGACCCAAGCAATGGACGCGGTAATGCTGGACCGCCGCGATTTCGTGCAACAACTTCTCGCCGATCGCGGCGATCTTTTGGTCGTGCCGGGGCTCGGCTCGGCGACCTACGATGTTGCCGCGGCCGGCGATCACCCGCTGAATTTTTATCTCTGGGGCGCGATGGGCGGCACCGCCATGATCGCGCTCGGTCTCGCGCTAGCGCGGCCCGAGCGGCGTGTGGTTGCGATTCCGGGTGACGGCGACATGCTGATGGGCCTGGGCAGCCTCGCCACGATCGGCGTCAAGCAGCCGAAAAATCTGGTGGTGGTGGTGCTCGACAATGCGCATTACGGCGAAACCGGTATGCAGCCGAGCCATACCAAGGCCGGCATCGATTTCGCCGCATTGGCGCTTGCCTGCCGTTTCCACCATGCGCGTAGCGTGACGCGCAGCGAGGAAACAGCGGAGGTACGGAAGTTACTCCATAGCGGCGAAGGGCCGATCCTGATCAACGCCAAAATCAAGCCCGACGACGTGCCGCGAGTGCTGCCATTGCGCGATGGTCATGCCATCAAAGCACGCTTCATCGCTTCCTTGAATGCGCTTTGAACGAGCCACCTAGGGTGCGATGCGATTTCGCGATCATGCTCTAGCACTTGCGGAAGAACTTGTAGATCTCCGGACGCTGCAGCCAGATCAACTGCCAGGTCAATCCGCCATGCTCGTCGATCCATTTGCGGATGTCCTGCGGATAAATCCTTAGCAAGGTGTCTGTGACGAACGGAAAAGTGCCGGCATGGAAACCAAGCGCCGCATCCGGGGTGACGCAAATATCTTTACGCGGAAAATAGCCCGTGAGTAGCGTGCACGCGGACGCGCAGAGGCCGACGATACGGATATTGACCTTTTGCGCGGCGAGCTTTTCCCACTTCTCCTGGTAGAGATAGACAAAGCCGCCGTGATCGCCGGAAACGTCAATGGTTTCCGCAAGCGCCGCCGACGTGGCGGCAATCAGGACAGCCACCAAAGCCACCTGCCAGAATTTCATTTTCAATGCCCCGTGCTTGTTACTGCCGTTTTTGCCGCCTGCTTCACCGCCGCGACGATTTCCGGATAAGCGGCGCAGCGGCATAGATTCCCCGACAAGTAATGCCGAATGTCCTCGTCGCTTGGATCGGGATGTTGCTCGAGCAATTGATGCGTCATCAGGACAAAGCCCGGCGTGCAGAAACCGCATTGAAATGCACCGCAAACGATAAAAGCTTGTTGTACATTCGACAGGGCCCCGTCGGCGTCGAGATGCTCGACGGTTGTGACTGATTTGCCGTCGACCCAAATCGCAAAATAGAGGCAGCCAGATACCGCTTGTCCATCGACCAGCACCGTGCAGCAGCCGCACAAACCTTGCCCGCAGCTCTCGCGGGCGCCGAATAGGCCGAAATCCTGCAACAATTCGACCAGATTGCGATGCGGCTCGATATTCGTCGAGACCGACTGGCCGTTGAGCGTGAAATTTATGCTCCGTGCGTTCATCAGTCATCCACAACGGGCCGGCCGGCTTTAGCCCGCAACGCGCGAAGCACCGATTCGGCGGTGATCGGCAGCTCCGTGATGCGCACGCCCACGGCGTCATGAATGGCGTTGGCAATCGCCGGCGACACGCCGAACGTGCCGGTCTCGCCAAGTCCTTTGGCGCCAAATGGACCCGTATGCTGCTCGGCGACAACCAGTTCGTTTTCCATGGGCGGAATGTCGCCAATGCCCGGAATCTTATAGTCGGCCAGCGAGGCATTGGTAACCTGACCGCCGTCGAGCTGCATTGCCTCAGATAAAGTGAAGCCGAGCTGCATAATCGCCGCGCCTGATAATTGCGTGCGCGCCACGGCGGGATTGATCGGCTTGCCGCAATCGGCGGCATTGATGAGCCGTACGATCCGCACGTGCCCGGTTTCGGTGTCGACCTCGACCTCGGCGGCGGCGCCGCCCACCATCCAGAACGGCGTGACGTTATCGGAAAGCCCGGTCTGCACATCTGGCGCCTTGTAGTTCGGAACGAAGCTCGCGGTGCCGATTACATTGCCCGCCTGCATGCCGTAGCGCTTCTTGAATATTTCCGCCGGCGGATAATTGGTACCCTCCGGCAGCCCTGCTTCGGCGGCGAGCGCGCGCAATTTGGCGCGGGCATCCTCCGCCGCCAACCGCACCGCATTCCCCATGTGATAGAGCGAGCGCGAGCCGAGCGTGCCCATGTCGTAGGGCGTGATATCGGTGTCTGGAGCGACGACCCGCACATCTTCGGCCCGCACGTCCAGTACCTCGCCGACGATCTGTGCGAAGGCGGTGTCGGCGCCCTGCCCCATATCCACCGTGCTCTTGTAAAGGTACACGCTGCCGTCGGCTGAGACATTTACCACCGCCACCGACGTCGTCGGCGAAATCGAAGCCTTGAGCCCGATGGCGATGCCGCGGCCGCGCCGCAGCGGAGCCGAGCCGCGGTCGAACGGCGCATTCCAGCCGATGCGCCCGACCAGTGCTTCGAGCACCTCATCGATAGCGGCGTCCTGCAGCACCGTGCCGCTCGCCTGCGGCCGGCCGTTGCGCAGGATGTTGTTGCGCCGGAACGCCACCGGATCCACGTCGAGTTCACGCGCAATCAGATCGGTGTGGCTTTCATATCCCCAGACCAGTTGCGGAACGCCGAAGCCGCGCAGCGCGCCGGCAGGCGTGCGGTTGGTGTAGAGCGCGTAGGAATCGATGCTGACATTCTCGATGTCGTAGGGACCGGCCGCGGTAAATCCGGATTTTTGCGTGACCCGCGGCCCGATATCGGCATAGGCGCCGCCGTTCCAGTACACCTCGCAAGCGCGCGCGACGAGCCGGCCATCCTTGTCGACGCCGCTCTTGATGCGGAACGTCGTCGGATGCTTGGTTATCATGTAGAACTGCTCTTCCATGGTCAGCGCGATTTTGACGGGGCGCCGGACCAGCATCGCCAGCGCGGCGACCAGAGCTTCGAGCTTGACGTAGACTTTCGATCCATAGCCGCCGCCGAGATACGGCACTTTGACCCGCACGCGGTTTTCCGGCCAGCCGAACAGGCGCGCGATTTCAATGCGCACGAATGACGGCGTTTGGTTCGATGTATAGATCGTCAGCCGTTCATCGCCCGGCTCGGCCAGCGCGACATGCGGCTCAAACGGCAAATGCAAGCATTGCTGAGTCTTGAACGTGTGCTCGAAAACCCGATCGGCGCCGGCGAACGCCTTGTCCACATCGCCGCGCCGCAGATGATAATCGAGCGCGACATTGGTGCCTTTGCGGCCCTGTAAATGTTTCAGGTCGGCAAACGTGCCGGCCGGCCGCAGCACTTCGTGCACCAGCGTATCCGGCGCCATCGCCGCGATCTCATCGTAGACGGCGGGCAGCTCGTCATATTCTGCCGTGATCAGTTGCGCGGCTTGCTCGGCAATATGCGGATCGCTTGCCAGAACCGCAGCAACCGGCTCGCCGACATAGCGCACTTTTTCGAGCGCCAGTATCGGTTGATCGTGAAAGGCGGGGCCGTAATACGGCTCCGGAATGAGCTTGCGTATGTCCTCACCGGTAACGACGCGATGCACGCCCGGAAATGCCTGCGCAGCCGAGGTATCGATGCTGCGAATGCGTCCATGCGGCACGGTCGAGCGGAAAACCTTGCCATACAGCATGCCGGGCACGCGCAGGTTATGCGTATAGTCGGCGCGGCCGCTTACTTTGGCGCGCGCTTCAAGCCGCGGAAGCTCTCGACCGATCTGGTTCATTACTGCCGCAGTCCTGCGCCGCGATCGATTGCCTGCTGCACGGCGCGTCCGAGATAAACGCGAAGAAGTTCGCGTTTATAGCCGGCCGAACCATGCGCATCGGCGAGAATGACAGCCTCCTTGGCTGCGGCGTCGCCGGCGTGCCGCAACAGCCGATCGTCCAAGCGGCCGCCATGCAGGACGCGTTCGGCATCGGTCAAGCGCGTGACCTTCTCAGTAGCCGCGCTGACGATGACAATTGGATCGCGGATTGTGCCGTCGTTGAGCGCGAACGATATGGCAATGCCAAGCGCGGGCCAGTCGTCGGCCGAACGTGCGGTGACTTTCACATAGGCCGCTTTGCGGCCCTCGAGCGGCGCCACCGTGACGGCGGTTATGAGCTCATTTCTTTCGAGCACAGTCGCGTAATAGCCGGTGTAAAGATCGATGAGCGGCACTTCGCGTGTTCCTTTCGGCCCGGCAATGGTCACGCGCGCGGCAAGCGCCGCGAGCACCGGCGGCAGATCCATATGCGGGTCGCCATGCGCGAGCGCACCGCCGACGCGCGCAACATTACGCACACGGGGATTGGAC
>JBASAH010000337.1:0-1742 GCA_049650505.1 Xanthobacteraceae bacterium | reverse complement strand
GCGCCGTCGAGCACATCGGCGCGCACGGCATCGGCAAATGGCTTAAGCAGCACGCGCTCGCGTTCATCGGCCGGGCGATGGAAGGCGGACAGTTCGGAATCGTCGAAGAAGCTCGCGGTGCGGCGATAGAGATTGAAGAAAAAATCACGATTGATCCACTGGAAGTCGAACAACAGCGCAATCGCCTGGCGCACGCGGATGTCGGCAAAGATCGGCCGCCGGGTATTGAAGACGTAGTCCGAACTGAATTTCGGCAGGCCGTTGGAAAACGATTCCTTGATCACGCGCCCATCGCGCACCGCTGGAAAATCGTAACCGGTCTGCCACCGCGCCGGGTCGTTTTCGCTGCGCACGTCGTACAGACCGGCCTTGAAAGCCTCGAAATAAGCGTTCTCGTCGCGATAGAAATCGAACCGCAATTCATCGAAATTCCACAGGCCGCGGTTGATCGGCAGATCGCGGCCCCAATAGTTCGGATCGCGCCTGAAGGTGACGCTCTTGCCGGTATCGATGTCGGCGACCACGTAGGGTCCGCTGCCGATCGGTTTCGCCAAGGTCGTATTCTCAAATTTTGTCGGGTCGATCGCGTGCTTCGGCAGCACCGGCATCAAGCCGAGGATCAACGGCAATTCGCGATCGTCGGCATTGGGAAAATCGAAGCGAACGGTGCGTGGGCCGAGAATTTCGATTTTTTCGACTTTGGCGTAGTAGGTGCGGTGGTTCGGCCGCCCGTGATCGCGCAGCAGCTGCAAGGAGAAGACGACGTCGTCCGCGGTGACGGCAACGCCGTCGGAGAAATGCGCCGCGGGATCGAGCGTGAAGGTCACGAAGGTTCGCGCATCGTCGGTTTCGACGCTCTGCGCCAACAAGCCGTAAAGCGTGAACGGCTCGTCATAGCCGCGCGCCATCAAGCTCTCGATCACGTAGCCGCGCACCGGCTGCACGGCGAGGCCTTGGACGATCAGCGGATTGAGACTGTCGAAGGTGCCGAGCACGCCTTCGATCAAGCGGCCGCCTTTCGGCGCGTCGGGATTGGCGTAGGGAACCACCGTGAAATCTTCCGGCATGGCCGGCGCGCCATGCATGGCGATGGCGTGCGCCGCTTGCGCCGTGCGCGCCGGCATCGAAGCGACAACAAGCACGAGGCCGCACAGCGCGCCGCGCAGAGCGGCATATGCCGATCTCACGAATTCGTGTTTGGCCAAAGGGCTTGAGAGAGTTCGATTCACCGCTAGCGAATGTACCACGGTGTCACTTGGAGAAAGGCCTGTTGCGGTTCGGCCGGTCGCTTCGGGGATCCGTCTGGGTCGACGCAAAACCGTGAAAGAAGCCATGAACCTTGCCGTTTTGATCGCGGACGGGCCTTTGATCTCACACCGCGATTGCGGTATTGGGGCCGGGCCACGGTGTTGCCTTAATCTGCGCCGATTGACCGGGAAATGGGGCCCGCGCAGCGCGGACACGGGCATCTCGAATCAAAACGCCAGTCTGACCAGGCAAATCGATTTCGATCGGAACGATTTGCAGGCGGCAGCAGCTAAAGAGGGACTGCATCTCATGAATTATTCGAATGCGGCGGCGCCGGCACGTCCGGCGAGCCGGACGCTCGCTGCCATCGCCAACACAGTCACCAAAAATTTTGCACCGGTCGGTCGCTTCGGCCAGATCGGGGTGCTGACGGCCGCCTTCGCAATGGCTGCCGGCTCGGCCTTCGCGCAGCAGCCAATCGCGCCGGCTCCGGC
>JBASAH010000336.1:0-2678 GCA_049650505.1 Xanthobacteraceae bacterium | reverse complement strand
CACAAGGATTGCCGGCGAATGCCGGCATCGACCCCCTCGCCTGCTGGCGGGATTGGACGCCCGATCTGCGCGGCAGCCCGATCGAGAGCGGTCATTACGTGCCCGAAGAAAATCCGGACGCGACGGTGCGCGCATTGCTGGACTTCTTTAAATCCAGGACATGACGACGAGCGAACGCCAGAGCGCTTTTTCCGGCACCCAGGAGGTGACCGAACGGCTGCGATTCGATGCTTCGCGCCTGGAAAGCTATTTGGCCGAGTACTTGCCGGGCTTCGCCGGTCCGATTGTCGTCAGCCAGTTCAAGGGCGGGCAATCCAATCCAACCTATCTCATCGAAACGCCGCTACGACGTTACGTCTTGCGCCGAAAGCCGCCCGGTAAGCTATTACCGTCCGCGCACGCGGTCGATCGCGAATATCGGGTGATCAGCGCTCTTCACGCGCAAGGCTTTCCGGTCGCCGAGCCGCTCCTTTATTGCGAGGATGAGAGTGTCGCGGGCACTGCATTCTTTGTGATGGGATTCGCCGACGGCCGCGTTTTTTGGGAGCCACACATGCCGGAATCCTACCCGGCGGAACGCGCGCAAGTTTACGACAGCATGAATGCGACGCTGGCGCGCCTGCATTCGTTCGACCCGGCGGCAATCGGTCTTGGCGAGTATGGCCGCGGCGAGAATTATGTGGCGCGACAGGTCGCGCGCTGGTCGAAGCAGTATCGGGCGTCCGAGACCGAGCGGATAGAGGACATGGAGCGACTCATCGACTGGCTCCCCGCACATTTGCCGCCGGAGCAGCCGACGCGGGTGGTGCATGGCGATTATCGTCTCGACAACATGATCGTTGCGCCCGACACGCCCACGATCGTTGCGGTGCTCGATTGGGAGCTGTCCACGCTCGGCGACCCGCTTGCCGACTTCTCCTATCACTTGATGCAATGGCACATGCCGCATTCGGACGCCGGTACCGGTTCCCTGGTCGGCTTCGATCTTGCTGCGCTCGGCATCCCGCCGCGCGACAGCTATATCGCGGCCTATCTGGCGCGGACCGGTCTCGACCCGCGGCCGCATTTGCCGGTCTATTTCGCCTATAATTTTTTTCGCCTGGCCGCGATCATGCAAGGCATCGCCGGACGGGTGCGCGATGGCACCGCGACCAGCGCCTATGCCGCGAGCAAAGCGGAGCTGGTGCGGCCGCTTGCGGCGCAAGCTTTCGAATTCGCGCGCCAGGCGAAGTTGTGAGTGATTTGGCATGAAAAGCTTTGCGCTCGCGCTCGGCAGCGGCGGCGCGCGGGGGCTCGCCCATATCGCGGTGATCGAGGCGCTTGACGAGATGGGCGTCAAACCCACCGCGATTGCCGGCACCTCGCTCGGCGCCCTGATCGGCGCCGCCTATGCCGCCGGCATGCGCGGCAAGGATATCCGCCATCACGCCATCCGTTTTGCCCATGATCGCCGCGAAACCATGCGCCGCCTGTTGCTGGCACGCGCTGGAAGACTGACTGATTTGCTCTCAGGCGCCGTCAGCCAGGCGACACAGATGGATGCCGAGAAGTTTTGCACGCAGTTTCTGCCCGAGGCCATTCCAGCGGACTTTGCGGGCCTGGCAATTCCGCTCATCGCGATAACTACGGACCTGCACCGCCGGCAGGAATTGCCGATTTGTTCGGGACCGTTGCGGCCGGCGCTTGCCGCTTCCATCGCGTTTCCGGGCTTGTTCCGGCCGGTGATCTTAGACGACCGGATACTGGTCGACGGCGGAGCCACCAATCCATTGCCGTTCGATCAACTCGCCGGCCGTGCCGACTTCACCGTCGCGGTCGACGTATTTGGCGTCCCGGCGGAGGAGCGTACCGATCTGCCAAGCGCATGGGAGAGCGTCTTCACTACACTCTTGATCATGGGTTCGACGATCGTCGCCGCCAAGCACAAGCACACCGCGCCCGACCTTGTCATTCGGCCCAACGTCGCAATTTTTCGCACCCTCGACTTCTATCAGGCGAGCGCAATAATCCGTTCCGCCGAGCTGGTGAGGCCCGAAATACGCGAGAAGCTTGGTGATCTGCTCAGCGCCGCTGCCTAAAAAATTCTGTGAGCAAATCGCTCGCTGCCGCTTCCGCCAGTCCACCATAAACTTCCGGCCGATGATGGCAGGTCGACGAAGCAAAAAATTTCACGCCGTTCTCGACCGCCCCGCCTTTGGGATCGGCGGCGCCGTAATAGAGGCGGCGGATTCGGGCGAACGAGACTGCCGCTGCGCACATCGCGCACGGTTCGAGCGTGACATAAAGATCGCAGTCATCGAGCCGCTCCGAGCCAAGCGCGCGGGCGACTTCGCGGATGACGATCATTTCGGCATGCGCGGTCGGGTCGCGATCGGCAACGGTGCGGTTGCCGGCGCGTGCAATCACCTTGCCGCCGCGGACCAGGACACAGCCCACCGGCACCTCGGCGCGTTCGCCAGCGCCGCGCGCTTCCTGCAGCGCCATTTCCATAAAAGAATTCATTGCCACCGCCATGATCGCGGCTGGGCTTGTCCCCGCCATCCACGTCGTTGTTTATGAGGGTGTATAAAGCCGTGGATGCCCGGCACAAGACCGGGCATGACAGATGCCGATGACCCAACCAGCAAGCAAAACGGGCGAGCGAATCGCCAAAATGATCGCCCGCGCCGGCCTTGCCT
>JBASAH010000335.1:0-3074 GCA_049650505.1 Xanthobacteraceae bacterium | reverse complement strand
CGCTACGGACGCCTGCTCGCTTATGCGTACATCATACGCGATGGCGACCAGTTCTTGCTCCAGCAGGAACTTATCGGCGACGGTTTTGCCCGGGTCGGCGCCCGCATTGCTGGTACCTGCTCGGGCGATCTGCTCAGCCGGGAAAAGGCCGCCCGCGCAGCCAGGCTTGGCCTATGGGCCGATCCGTATTATGGGGTGCTCAACGCCGAGATTCCGAGCGATATGCTGGCGCGCCGAGGCCAATTTGCGCTGGTCGAGGGCAAAGTGGCGTCCGTCCGCGAAAGCGGGGCCACCGTCTATGTCAATTTCGGACCGCGGCGGTCCGGTGATATTACGGTTACGGTCCTGAAACGAAACGAGCGCACTTTCGCGGTGGCGGGTCTCGATTTGAAGGCTCTGGCCGGCCGCCGCATCAGGGTTCGCGGCCGGATCGAGCAACGCGACGAGGACCGCGCCTGGATCGAGGCCGAGCGCCCAGAGCAGATCGAGATCGGGGACTAAAGATCGGCGGCCGGGGCTGTGCGCGGCCGGGGTTACGGGACCGGGCTTGTGGCTTGGGGTGAAGTCTTGGGGTGAAGTGGTGACACGGGGACGATTTGAGACGACGGCCTGCCGGCTTGGCGGGGCAGCAGCGCTGTTTGCCACGCTGCTTCTTGCCGCCTGCACGGCGTCGTCATCCGCCATCGGACCGCAAGCGACCGCTTCCCTGCCCGCAAAAACCGCCGATGCGACGATGGCGCCAGAGGTCCTGCGTGAGCATCAACGCATTCTCGCGGCCTATGGCGGCGTCTACACCGATCCGCGTTTGCAACCCCTGATCGAGCGGACGGTCGAACGGCTTGTCGCCGCATCCGAACGGCCCGAACTGCATTACAAGGTCACCGTGCTCAACTCGCAGTCGGTCAACGCTTTCGCTTTACCGACCGGCCAGCTTTACGTCACGCGCGGATTAATCGCGCTCGCCAACGACGACTCCGAGCTCGCCTCGGTCTTGGCCCATGAAATGGGCCACGTTATCGCGCGGCACGCCGAACTTCGCGAAGAACATGCGCGCGAAGCCGAACTCGTCAGCCGGGTTGTTTCCGACGTCGTCACCGATCCGGCGGCCGGCGCCCTCGCCCTCGCCAAATCGAAGCTTGCCCTCGCAAGCTTCTCGCGCGCGCAGGAGTTCCAAGCCGATGCAATCGGCGTCGCGATTGCCGCGCACGCCGGTTACGATCCTTATGGCGCGGTGCGATTCCTCACTGCAATGGAGCACAATTCGCAACTCAAGCCGGAGCAAACAAGCGCGATAAATCCCGCCGCTCCCGACTTTTTATCGTCGCATCCGGCAACACCCGAACGCATCGCCAATGCTGTCGCCACTGCCCGGCAATATCGCGCGCCGGCCGATACCGGGCAGAATTTTTTGCAGGCCAAAGCGGACTATCTCGCCGACATCAACGGTATCGTGTATGGCGAAGACCCCGGCGAGGGCTTTGTCCGCGGCCGGCGTTTTCTGCATCCCAAACTCGGCTTTACGTTCACCGCGCCCGAAGGTTTCACCCTCGACAACACTGCCCAGGCGGTGCTCGGGATCAAGCGCGGCGGCAGCGAAGCGGTTCGGCTGGACGTGGTCCGTGTGCCGGCGGAACAGACGCTTGGCGCTTATCTGACCTCCGGCTGGATCGAAAATATCGATCCCGCGACTGTCGAAGACATTACCATCAACGGTTTTCCGGGCGCCGCCGCTGCTGCCAAAGGCGATCAGTGGGACTTTCGCCTTTACGCGATCCGGTTCGGCAGCGACGTGTATCGTTTCATTTTCGCCGCCAAGCATCGCACAGCGGAAACCGATCGCGCCTTTCGCGAATCCATCGGCAGTTTCCGGCGCATGAGCATCGCCGAAACCGAGCAAGCAAAGCCGCTCCGGCTTCGCGTGGTAACCGTCACGCCGGGAGATACGATTGAGAAGCTGGCGGGCAAGATGGCGCTTGCCGATCGCGCGCTCGACCGTTTCCGCGTGCTCAATGGTCTCGACCCCAGCGACAGGCTGAAGCCCGGAAGTGAAGTAAAAATAGTGGTTGAATAAGGTAAATCCGACGCGGCGCTTCGGTTTTTTCCTATTCTCGACCTCATTGCCCTCGGCTATCATCGCCACAAAGCCGACAAACGGCTGCCCGGGGAAACGCATGGGGATTGTCAACCGAGCGGCACCGGTCGCGGTGGTGCTTACTATTGTTGCAGCGGTGACTGCAATTCTTTGGTTGTTGAGAAGCTCGGCCGTCGGACCGCAGCACCTGGTGTTTTTTTATCTATTGCCGACGGCGGCGGTGGCCACGTTTTACGGCAGCTTGCCGGCCATGCTGTGCGCGGTTGCGGCCACGCTAAGCGCGGCATTTTTCCTCTACGATCCGCTTTATACCTTTTACGTCGCCAGCCCAGTGGAAGTGGGTGAATTGATTTGCTTTGTTGGCTTGGCTCTGATCGGCGCAAAATGTGCTGCCGATCTCCTGCAGCCTTTATTGTCCTGGCAGCAGCAAAATCCGGCGGCTGAGGAATAAAGCATGATCCCGAAAAGCGGAAGCCGGTTTTCGGAAAAGACCATGCTCAAACAATAAGATAAAGCGAAATGGCGATTTAACTTAAAGACATTTCGCTTTAGCATCCGCGCTCTGATGCGAGGCGCTCGCAGCAGAACCTGCTGCATCGACCAGACCATCCAGTTTTTTCAGAATTGCGCGGCGAGCTGATCAAGGCCCATCACATGGGCGAGACTGCGCACTTCTTCTCTTTGTTCGGCATTGAAGCTCATGATTAGCGGCACCGCTGCCGATTTCAGCCCTTGCACGGCTTCGGGATCGACCGCCGCTGCTTGCACGTTTCGCGCGGCACCGCGCGCAGCTGCCTGCTGCGCTCGCTTATAGGCCATATTGCGCAGCGCTACTTCGACCGCCGGCCACATGGACTCCTGATCAGGCGTCAGATGTAGCCGCGCCTTGATGCTCGCGATTTGCGCATCATCGAGGATGTAGCCTGGACGGCTGCCGGCGAGTGGGCGCGTCGGCGCTGCGGATGGCTTAGCCACAGCGCGC
>JBASAH010000334.1:0-3617 GCA_049650505.1 Xanthobacteraceae bacterium | reverse complement strand
AGTGTCCCGATTCCGAAGTTCGCACGGTTTTCGGCATGCTCTCATGCGAACTTCGGAATCAAAGGGGTGGACACTAGCAAACACACAACGCTAGAGCGGTTTTAGGATTTGAAGTTCCTATGAGAGCTTCCGACTGAGCTGTAGGAACTTCAAATCCACCGCACTAGGGCCGGATCGACGAACCCAATCGCAGCAAGAACCTTGCGGGACTGTGCGTTATTCCGCTAAAAGAGGCCGGTCAAACTCGGTTTAACGCGGAATTCACATTAATTTCGCAAGTTTTGGTTCCGCGAGCTTTGGATCCGGCTTTTGTGAGTACGACGAGGGCATTGGCGATGTCGATCCGCCGCGATTTCCGCGCGATCAACGGGGACGCCTTAGCGTCCACCCGCCGCCCTGCCCTCATTCTGCGCGGGCTCCTGCTCCTTATCGCCCCCTGAGGGCCGGCTGGGCCTTTGCGCCTGGGCACTCAGGGGATCTCGCCGACACGGAGCTAGACGCGCTGAATTTGCGCTTTATTTGCGCCCAACCACCGAACGACAGACCGGCACGGGCGCACACGACTAAGGACCTCGCCATGAAAACCGCGACCACGAACCCGGCCAAGTCTTCGCAAACGAAGTCTTCGCAAACGAAGACTGCGCAAACGAATACCGCGCCGAACAACGCTGCGTCCAAATCCACTGCGCCCCAATCCGAGAAGGACCACGTCCTCATCTTCGACACCACCTTGCGTGACGGGGAGCAATGCCCCGGCGCGACCATGACGCATGAGGAGAAGCTCGAAGTCGCCGAATTGCTCGACACGATGGGCGCCGATGTGATCGAGGCTGGATTCCCGATCGCCTCCGACGGCGATTTCGCCGCGGTCCACGAGATCGCCAAGCGTGCGAAAAAAGCCGTGATCTGCGGCCTCGCCCGCGCCGCGTTGAAGGATATCGACTGCTGCGCCGAGGCGATCAAGCCGGCCGAGCGGCGGCGCATCCACACCTTCCTGTCCACCTCGCCGGTGCACATGAAGTACAAGCTGCATAAGGAGCCGCACGAAGTCTACGAGATGGTGATCGCGCAGGTCACACGCGCGCGCAACTACACCGACGACGTCGAGTGGTCGAGCGAAGATGGCACGCGCACTGAATTCGATTTCCTGTGCCGTTGCGTCGAAGCCGCGATCAAGGCGGGCGCCACCACCATCAACATTCCCGACACCGTGGGCTATACGGTGCCGGACGAATATTTCTCGCTGATACAGCGGTTGCGCGAACGGGTGCCGAATTCGGACGCCGCGCGCTTCTCGGTGCACTGCCACAACGATCTCGGCATGGCAGTCGCCAATTCGCTCGCTGGCGTGCATGCCGGCGCGCGCCAGATCGAGTGCACCATCAACGGCATCGGCGAGCGCGCCGGCAACGCCGCGCTTGAGGAAGTTGTCATGGCGATGCGGGTGCGCAACGACGTGTTGCCCTATTGGACGGGGATCGATGCCACGATGCTGACGCGCGCTTCGAAGCTCGTTTCCGCGGTCACCTCGTTTCCGGTGCAGTACAACAAGGCGATCGTCGGGCGCAATGCGTTCGCGCACGAGAGCGGCATCCACCAGGACGGCATGCTCAAACACACCCAGACCTACGAGATCATGATGCCCGAGGATGTCGGCGTGAAGCAGACCTCGCTGGTCATGGGCAAGCATTCCGGCCGCCACGCCTTCGTCCACAAGCTCGAAGAGCTCGGCTATCGCCTTGCCAGCAATCAGCTCGAAGACGCGTTTGTGCGTTTCAAGACGCTGGCCGACCGCAAGAAACACGTCTACGACGAAGACATCGAGGCGTTGGTCGACGAAGAGATCGCGACCGCGCAGGACCATATCAAGCTCATATCGTTGACCGTGATCGCCGGCACGCGTGGTCCGCAGCGCGCCACCATGCGGCTCGATATCGACGGCAAGTCCACCATCGACGAGCGCGAAGGTAACGGTCCGGTCGACGCCACCTTCAATTGCATCAAGGCGATGGTGCCACACGACGCGGTGCTGGAGCTTTATCAGGTGCACGCGGTCACCGAGGGCACCGACGCGCAGGCGGAAGTCTCGGTTCGGCTCTCCGAGCAAGGCCGTTCGGTGACGGCGAAAGGCGCCGATCCCGATACACTCGTCGCATCGGCCAAGGCCTACCTCGCCGCGCTCAATAAGCTGATGATCCGTCGCCAGCGCGGCAAACTCGAGCCGATCTCGCTCGCCGAGCGCCGCATCCACTCGCAGGACGTGGGTTAGACGAAGACCATCTTCATCCTCCCCCACTCTCGCGGGGGACGAAAGTAGCGCGATCTACTGCTCGCGATTTTCGTAGAGCGCGTTGCCTAGCCCGGTGCCGATCGTGAAGGCAGCCCAGATATCGACGTCGCGCATGAACGGCGCCTCGCTCAAGCCCTGCACGACCGCGTCGTTATGCATCAACACCGTGGTCTCGTCATCGTTGATTGTGGGGATGGCCTCGTGAACAACGGCGGGCAGGTTGAAATTGTTGCTCTCCCAATTGCCCGGCAGATTCTGTCCGCCGGCCTCGATCGAACCGTCGTCATCGATGCGACCTGGGCAACCGATGCCGATGAAGGGCGCGAGCTCGAGCTTGTCTTTTTTGGCGGCTTTGGCCAGCCGTTTCAGCATGCCGATCAGCCCATCGATCGCCTCGTTGCGGCTCGGTTTCTCGTCGCCATGCCGCCACAGTTCGAATTGGCCGATTTCGGCTTTTGACAGGTCGTCAGCCTCTTTCAGGTTCAAGCAGACGATGCCGGCGCGGATATTGGTGCCGCCGATATCGACCGCGAGAATGGCGTCATGGGCTTTGAACATCCAGGTCGGCGCGAGATGCGCGGCGCCGATCAAGCCGGCTTCATCGGGATCGTGACGGATGATCCGGATTTCCGTTTTGACCTTTTCGCTTTTCAACAACACCGAGGCGCGGCCGATGGCAAGTTCGCCGACGCGGCTGCCAGCGAAGCCGCCGCCGAACACGAGGCACTCAGCGTCCTTCCAGGATTTGAGCTTGAGAAAGCGCCGCATCACACCGGCAAGCTCGTGTGCGAAAGATTCGATCGCGCCCTGCACGATACCGGCCGTTTCGGCGTCGCCCTTGGTCAGCAAGTCATCGAGCTTCTTTTTCGCGATCTTGGCTGATTGTTCGTTGCCGAACGGATCCTGACCGATCCGGCGCATCGGCTTGCGCCATTCCTCGATGAAATTGCGGAACGCGCCCTTGCTGGCGCGGTCGCCGACAAAGCCTGCCTCGTCCTTAAGCTCAACGTTGTAGCTGATGACCTCGACGCCCGGCAGCCGCCGCGCACCGTGAGCCAAGGCTATAGTTCCAGGTGCTGCTTCTTTCGACACTGCGGTTTCAACAATGCAGATGGCAAAAGGTTCAGGGCAAAAGGTTCATGGCAAAAAGGTTCAGGGCAAAAGGTTCATGGCAAAAAGGTTCATGGCAAAAAGGTTCACTTAATGCGGCTGCAGCGGCGGTGCTGCAGCTAACTCCCTTGACGCGGCGCGCTCCGCCGTTTTGAAGGCGGCGCCGACCGCCTTATTGATGAGCGCGCCGACGCCCCAGCCGGCAACAACATCGCTC
>JBASAH010000333.1:0-18001 GCA_049650505.1 Xanthobacteraceae bacterium | reverse complement strand
CAAGATGATCGTAACGCCTTGCTCATTCAGTCGAATGAGCAAGGCCAAGATGTCTTCAATTTCCGAATGGGTCAGACCGGCCATCGCCTCATCGGCGATCAGGAGCGTTGGCTCGGCGGCCATCGCGCGGGCAAGTTCGAGCTTGCGCATTTCGACTTGGGTGAGATCGCGCGGCAAACGCCGCGCCTTTTCGCCAAGGCCGACTTCGTTGAGGAGCTTGGCGCATCGCTCTTCAATCTCGTGCGCGGTATGATGGCTGCCGCGCCGCCGCGCCACGGTATAGAGCAGGGGGATTCGTATATTGTCGGCGAGAGTGAGACTGGCGAACGGCCGCGGCAGCTGGAAACTTCGCGCCAATCCGAGATGGGTGCGCTGATGCGCCTGGAGGCCGTCGAGTTTTTGGCCGGCGAAATGCACTGTGCCCTGTTCGTTGCGCAGCGTACCGCAGATGCAATTGACGAGCGTGCTCTTGCCCGAGCCGTTGGGTCCGATCAGGCCGAGGCGTTCGCCCGCAGGAACCGAGAGCGAAATGTTTTCGAGCGCCACGAAGCCGCCGAAGCGCTTACCGACATTGTCGACCTGCAAGAGGGCCGCGCCGTTAGCGGCGGTGCCAGCCATATTCGCACCTTCCGCCATGGTCATGGCACCCTTCCCGGCATATCGGCTTCGACGCGTCGCCGACCGACGAAATCCTCAGGCTTGCGTTGGAGGTAAGTGTGGACCAAGCCGACAATGCCATTCGGCGCGATGATTACGAAGACGACCAGCAGGCAGCCGACAATCAGCAGATTGACCGCAGATGAGATGGTGACGGTCGCGATCTGCTGCAGCGATCCGAGCAGCAATGCGCCGATTAACGGCCCGACCCAGCTCGTCGTGCCGCCGATGAGCGGCATAGCAATGGAATTAACGGCGTAATCCAATCCGAAGGTCGATGATGGTTGCAGGTAGCCGATGTAATAAGGAAACGGCGCGCCGGCCATGCCCATAAGAGCGCCGGAAATGGTCGTGGCGATGAGCTTTAAGCGGAGCGTCGGCACACCGGCAGTTTCGGCGGCCAGTTCGTCGTCACGAATGCTCGCGAAACCATAGCCAAGCCGCGAATGTTCGATCAGCCGCGCAATTGTGATCGCGGCGACGGCAAGCACCATCATCACGAGAAACAAATAGCGAATGTAATTGCCGATCGGCTCGATCTGTTCCGGGCGAATGATGTAGGCGCCACGTGAACCGCCAACAAAATCCCAGTTGACGACTAGCGTCTGCAACACAACTGCAAGCGCTAACGTCGCAATAGCAAAGAATGCGCCACGCAACCGCAGGGTCAGATAGCCCATGCCAAACCCGACCACACCGGAAACCAATCCGCCAATCAACATCAGCACGGGGATTGGCATCAGATAAAAATCATTTTCCGTGATGAGCTTATAGACAGCTACCGACGAATAGGCGCCGAGCGCAAAGAAGGCCGCGGAGCCGAAATTCACATAGCCGCAATAGCCGCCGAGAATATTCCACGCCGTCCCCAGCACCACGTATTGCAGCACGACATAGCCGGCGAAGAATATGTAATCGTTGCCAAGCGCCAGGAAGGCAGCAAACACGATAGCTGAGATCGCAAGCCAAATCAGGAGAAAAACGGGCGTGCGCATGCTCATCGCCCCAGCAGGCCGGCGGGTCGTACTGCCAGCGTCAACAACAGGAATCCAAATGACACTGCCGGCGCCCATGATGGACCATAGAATGTCGACGTTAGGCTCTCGACGATCCCAAGCAGCATCGCTGCGATTACAGTGCCAGGCAGACTTCCCATCCCGCCGAGCACGCAAATCGCAAATATGCGGCCGATATATTCACGTCCGACGGACGGCTCGACCGGTTGAATGATGATCAGAAATGCGCCCGCGAGTGAAGCGGTCGCGATGGAAATCCCGAACGCGATGCGCTTGATCCTGATTGGATCGACGGCCATCAGCCGCAACGCAAGTTGATCTTGAGCCACCGCCATTACGGCGCGGCCAACAAAAGTGCGCGTGAGGAAAATTTGCAGCGCCGCGATCAATAAGAGCGAAACAAGGCACGGCACCAAAATCCGGAATGGAATGTCGAGCATGGCGAAGTGCCATGCCGCGCCGATATAGGAAGCATCGACATAACGGTAGTCGACGCCGAAATAAAGCACGAGCGTGACTTCGGTGATGAAAAGAAGACCAAAGAAGAAAGCGAGACCGCGCAGCGATTCCTGGCCGCGTTTCTCGAACGAGATGTAATAGACCTGATAAATTCCGGACCCCAGCACATAGAAAGCCGGCATCATCGCGATTGAAGTGATGATCGGATCAATGCCGAGGTTGGCATTGACGATATAGGCAATGTACGAGCCGAGAATGATGAAGGCTGGGTGAGCAATATTGACAATATCCAAGATGCCGAACGACAGAGATACACCCGAGGTTACGGCGGCATAGAAGCCGCCGATCAGGATACCCGAGACCACGGCGTTGATGAGGAGATCGAGCGAAAAAATCATTAATCAGCCACTCAGCCCGCCTGGAGTGTGCAGCAACGCTTTGGTCTTGGCTAGAAAACTTTGCGCCTTGGCCGGACGCAGAGTGTCATAATGCGCGGATTTGCCGCCCATCTTCGAACGCCAGAGTGGAATAAGGGCCTCAGATTCTCGCTATTCCGCGTTTTAGGACGGGAAGGGCACGACATGCCGTCCAGTTAGCGGTGCGCTATGCCGCCGCGCGCACCTTCTCAGGGAGCGCGAGGGCCTTGTTGGCGCTGTCGAGGAATTCGATGGTCATGAAGACCATTTCATTGTCGCCAAGGTTCTCCAGGTCGTGCACCTTGAACTCGCCGAGTCCATAAGTCTCATGACGGGTCTCGCCCGGCCGATAGGTATATTCGACCGTGCTGCCATCGTGGACATGCTGACGGCCACGCCCGCCAGTCACGGACGTCCAGAAATAGTCGAGCACATGCCGATGAAAGCCGATCCGCTCTCCAGGGGCCAGCCGGATTATCCACACGCGCACGCGTTCGCTCTCCGACAGCAGCCTCGTTCCGACGCACCCATTGTTGTTCTGCCGTTCACGCTCGAATTCAGCCGCAATGGCGGGAGGCCATGCCGACTTTTCCGCACGGTCGGTCGATTTATCCGTCATCGTCAGGGCCATGGCGTTCCTCCAATTATGATAGTCAGAATATAGAAAACCTTGCCGGCCAGGGAAAGCTTGAGAAATCCCGGGAATCCGCGATGACGACGAAACGCCGCGCACTCGTGATCGGCGGCTCGATGAGCGGCCTTTTGGCGGCGATCATGCTCAGCCGCCGCGGCTGGGATATCGAAGTCTTCGAACGCGTCGAAAAGGAACTCGCCGGCCGCGGCGCGGGAATCGTCGCACAGGCCGAACTGATGGCGCGCATGAAGGCGCTTGGCCTCGAAACGCGCGATCTCGGCGTCGCCATGACCATACGAAAAATCCTGGATCAATCCGGGCACGTGGCGGTCACGCTCGAGTGTCCGCAGGTGCTCACCGCATGGGAGCGGGTTTACCGGGTGCTGCGCGATGCCTTTCCCGCGGAGCGCTACCATCGCGGCGAAGGCCTGACAGGTTTCGAGCAGAGCGAACAGGGCATTATCGCCCATCTCAGCGACGGCCGCGCGATCGACGGCGACGTGCTCATTGGCGCTGATGGCTTGCGCTCAACCGTGCGACAGCAGTGCCTGCCTGATATCGCGCCTCGCTACGCCGGTTACGTCGCGTGGCGGGCGCTATTGCCGGAGCGCGCGATCCCGCCGGCCATTCACGCTGAACTGTTTATGGCGATGACCTTCTGCTTGCCGGCGGGGGAGCAATGCCTTGGCTATCCAGTCGCCGGGGCGAACAACGAGCTGCGCGAGGGACAGCGGCGCTACAATGTGGTGTGGTATCGCCCGGCGGATGAAACAAACGAGTTGCCGCAACTCTTGACCGATCGGGAGGGCGTCACCCATTCCATTTCGATCCCGCCGCCGCTCATTCGTTCCGAGCATATCAATGCCATGCGTGCGGCGGCGGAACGGCTACTGGCGCCGCAATTCCGCGCGATCGTCCGGCTGATGGAAGAGCCGATATTGCAGCCGATTTACGATCTGGAAAGTCCGCGCCTTGCGTTCGGGCGGGTGGCGATTATCGGTGACGCCGCGTTTGTGGCGCGGCCGCATGTTGCTGCCGGCGTTTCCAAAGCGGCCGACGACGCGGCGGCGCTTGCCGAAGCGCTTGACGCTGACGACGTCGAAACCGCGCTTCGCCGCTTTGAAACGCAGCGGTTGCCGGAGAACAAGAAGATCATCGAACGGGCACGGCATCTCGGCGCTTTTCTACAGGCGACGCAGACCGCAGAAGAACGCGCTCGATCGGCGCGGCACAGCATTCCGCAAGCTGTTCTTGCCGAAACCGCGGTTCTGGATTTTTTGCGCGCTTGATAACCTCTGATTCGCGGCACCAAGCGGTGAGGTTCTGCTCACCGAGTGGTCGCCCAGTGCCACTCGCCCAGGGCCACTCGCCCAATGCAATGGCTTGGCCTATGTTTGATCCGTCCATTATTTCAGTCGAGGTGAGAATCCAATGAAATCTGTATATTTTGAGCGATTTGGCGGGCCGGAGGTTTTGCAATATGGCGACCTCGCGGATCCGAATCCGGCGGTGGGTGAAATCATCGTTGACGTGGCCGCAGCGAGCGTCAACGCCGCCGACTGGAAATTTCGTTCGGGACACTATGCGCGTCACTCGCAGACGAAGTTTCCCCTCATTCCGGGGCGGGACTTTTCCGGCTTGGTCAGCGCCTTAGGCAGCGGCATCGACGATTTAAAGGTCGGCGATGCGGTATTCGGCGTGCTCGAGGCCGGCAAGGAAGGAACCTACGCGGAAAAGCTTGCCACCAAAGCCGCGATCGTCGCCAAGAAGCCGCAAGCGCTTTCGCCTATCCAGGCTGCCGCCGTGGCGCTGACCGGCCTCACCGCGGTCAATGCAATTGCCGACACGCTGAAGCTGCAACGGGGCGAAACGATCTTAATTCAGGGTGGGGCCGGCGGTGTGGCTGGCTTCGCTATTCAATTTGCCAAGCATCTCGGCGCGCGCGTGATCACGACAACGAGCGCCGCGAACCGTGACTATGTTCTTGATCTGGGCGCCGACCAAGTGATCGACTACAATGCGCAAGATTTCACGGGCGTCGTGAGCGGTTGCGATGCGGTGTTCGATACCGTCGGCGGCGAGGTGGCAGAGAAATCCTTTGCCGTGCTTAAGCCCGGCGGTCGCGCTGCCTTCATCGCATCTGGCGTTGAGGCGCCCAAACCGACGCGCAGCGATGTCGTAGCGTTGCGGCCGCCGGTGGAGCGATCACGCCGGGCCATGGAGCGCATTGCCGAGCTCGTGGAAAGGGGCGCGGTAAAGCCACCGGTCATCAAGGTTTATCCCTTGTCGCAGGCCGTTGACGCGCATCGCCTGAGCGAGTCGCGTCATTTCAGAGGTAAGCTTGTCTTTCAGGTGCGGTGAATGGGCATTGTCCCGCCGTGGACTAAACGTGCTGACCGCCGTTGATATGAATTTCGGCGCCGTTGACGTAAGACGCGGTATCAGTGCACAGCACATAAATAATCTTTGCTACCTCGTCGGGCGTGCCAAGTCGGTGCATCGGAATATGTTCAACTATTTTTTCCGTCCCCGGAGAGAGCATCGCGGTATCGATTTCGCCCGGCGCAATGGCATTGACGCGAATGCCGCGCATGCCGAAGTCGGCGGCCATTTCGCGGGTCAAAGCTGCAAGGGCCGCCTTCGAGGTCGCATAGGCGGCGCCGGCGAATGGGTGTACCCGAGAGCCTGCGATCGAGGTCACGTTCACGACCGAGCCTTTGGCGGCGCTCAGCTCATCGAGCAATCCGCGCGCCAGCATGATCGGGGCGAAGAAGTTCACTTGGAAAATGTGATGCCAATCTTCGCGCGAAGTTTCGATCGAGCCGAGCCGTTTGCCGCCCGCGGCTTTCGGTGAGATCGCGGCGTTATTGACAAGCGCGTCCAGCTCGCCATTTAGCCGTCGCTTGGTCTCGGAGATCGCTTGTTCGGTGTTTTCGGGGTTCGAAAGATCCACCTGGATGTGATCCTCTGGGCCTGCTTCCCAAGGGCAATTCTCGGGAAATGGATGGCGCGAGCAAGTGATCACTCGCCAGCCCGCTGCGGAGAAACGCTTTACAGTCGCGTGCCCGATGCCTCGGCTTGCTCCGGTGAGAAGCAGTGTACGTCGCGGCTGGTTGTTTGCCGGCATCGTTTCAAATGCTCACGGGTATAGCCGTGTCTTGGTCCACGGCGCATTCGGGCTCGCGCGCGCGAAGGCGACGCGATCGTGCAAGCGGAACGGCCGCTCCTGCCAGAATTCGATCTCCTGCGGAGCGACGCGATAGCCCACCCAATATGGCGGCCTCGGTACGGTGCCGATGGCGAACTTCGCGGTGAAGCGCGCAATCGCTTTTTCGAATGCGTGACGGCTTTCGAGTGCGGCCGATTGTTTGCTCGCCCAAGCGCCGATCTGCGCCATCCGTGAGCGGGATGCAAAATAGGCATCGGCCTCTGTTGGGGAGACTGCCTCCACTTGGCCGCGGATGCGCACTTGTCGCTGCAAGGATTTCCAATAAAAGGTGAGTGCCGCTTTTGGGGCGGCGGCAAGCTCGTGACCTTTGACGCTCTCCGAATTCGTGTAAAAGACGAAGCCGCGCTCATCGAACCCCTTCAACAACACCATCCGCGCATTGGGAAGCCCCTGTGCGTCGACCGTTGCAAGCGTCATTGCCTCGGGATTGACCGGTTCCGATTGCTTGGCGTCGGCAAACCAGGCCGCGAACAGACGCAGCGGTTCGTCGGCTGTGGTGAAGTCACCGGCTGTTAACCCGGTTGGGTGTTCTATAGGCGCCGCATCGGACATCGCTCGGGGTACCCAAAAGTGGTCGCGTGGGACGGTCGGAGGTCGTGCCGCCGGTCTCTATATAATGGAACAGCCGCGCTGCGCCTATCTCGCCGCCGGGGCTGCCTAGGGGACGCAATCCGGTTCAGGGCGCTTGCCGCCATACTGTGCGCGCTCGCGGTTTCCGGTTGTTCCTACAAGCTCGCTTCACTCGCCTCGACAGACGAGAGCGAGCCGCAGTCGACCGGCACGATCAACTTGCCGGCGAGCGCCTCCCTGGACAGCTTGTCCGCGTCCTCTCCCCAAGCGGAGCTTGATCTCGCCTACGCGCGCGCGGCAGTGGCCGAAGTATTGGCGCGCGGCGGCAAGGACGCCAGCGTGCCGTGGCGGAATCCGCAAAGCGGCGCCCGAGGGAATGTGACCCCCTTGGCCACGTCCTATTCCGAGGCCGGCGTGGCCTGCCGCGATTTTCTTGCGAGCTACATACATGGCGAATCGCACGACTGGCTCGAGGGGGCTGCCTGCCGGACCACAAACGGCGCTTGGCAGGTCAGGCGATTAAAGCCCCTTAGGTCGAGCTGAGCGGGCTGTCATCGCTGCGGTGGCCCGTTTTGCTTACATTGCGGGCTGGGCATTTTATTCCCACATTGAAGTGGCCGGTTGAGCGAGCCGGGGCTGGGCGGGGCAGGCCCGAAAGATGGAAGCGGAGTTGTTGGGGGATGCGTGATCCCTATGAAGTCTTGGGCGTCGATCGCAAGGCGAGCGCCGGCGAGATCAAGAATGCTTACCGCCGGCTCGCAAAAAAACTGCATCCTGACGCCAATAAGAACGATCCCAAAGCGGCAACGCGTTTTTCCGAGCTAAACGCCGCGCACGAACTGCTGGGCGACGAAGATAAACGCAAGGCGTTCGATCGCGGTGAGATCGATGCCGAGGGAAAGCCCCGCTTCCAGGGTTTCGAAGGCTTTGGCGGCGGCAGGCCTGGCGGCGGGTTTGCTGGGTATGGTCCTGACGCCAATTTTGAAACCTTCAATTTCGGTCCGGAAGGTTTTACCAGAACCACCCGGCGAGGCCGTGGCGGCGGGGGCTTTGGCGGCTTCGAAGATATTCTCAAGGACGCTTTCGGTCAGATGGGCCGCGGCGCTCGGGCCGGCGCGCAGTCGAATGTCGAGCCGGACGATTTAGGCGTCGGCACCGACGTTCATGCCGCGCTCACGGTCACCTTGCCGGACGCAGCGCGCGGCGTGACCGAGCGATTGCGGCTGCCCACCGGCAAGGACGTCGATGTCAAGATTCCGGCCGGCATCACCAATGGTCAGCAAATCAGATTGAAAGGGCAGGGCATGCCGGGCCGGGCGGGCACCGGCGACGTCCTCATTACGGTTTCGATCGCGCCACATCCGGTCTTCACACTGGAAGGCGCCGATATACGGCTCGATCTGCCAGTGACTTTGTATGAAGCAGTATTGGGCTCCAAGGTTCGCGTTCCAACGCTCGACAGGGCGGTTGAAATCACCATTCCGCCTTGGACCTCAAGCGGTCGCACCTTCCGCCTTAAAGGCAAAGGCTTTCCCACTAAAAGCGGCCGGGGCGATCTGCTCGCCACGGTGCGCATTGTTCTGCCCGATAATAGCGACAGCGAGCTCGAAGCCCTGATGAAAAAATGGCAGAGCGGAAAGCCGCACGACCCGCGCAAATAAACGTGAGCTTTTGATTCCGGCGCGCAGAACGACCGGTACAGCGCCGCGGGCGGAAAACTATCCGCCCTGCGGTACCGTCCGATGGTCAATCTGGTCGTAGGCGGCTTGCGCGATCTCGCGCAGCTTTTCGCCCTCCATTGGCCCGCTCAGCACGTAGGCTAAATTCCGATCGACCCAATAGTAGGCGGCATTGTGCTCACCCTTCGCATAGCGTAGCGCCGTCTCGCCGTCATTGATGCGCCCACAATACAAGGTGAAGCGCTCGCCGGACGGATTTTCATACATGAAGAACGCCGAGGGTCCGGTTGGGCCGGGCAGCAAGCGGCCGCCAACGAGCTTTAGTCCATACTTGTCGAGTTCGGGTGGGTGTAACGGCGAGCCGACCCGTTTCGACAGCCATTGGACCAGATGCGGGCGCTGCTCGCCTGGAACCTCAACCGGATGGCGGACCTCGACCGTATAGAGCCGGTAAGCGACAAGCGCGTCAGTGGTGAAGCGCGCCAACTCGGAAGGCTTTTCGGTTTCGATGCCATGCGCGGTCCAGCCAGCCGCGCCGCCGACCAGGAATGCCACGAGGCTGGCGGCAACAGCAGACACTATTGGCCAATAGCGGCGACGAGTCAGGCGTTCGATGGTGAGGCGGTGCGGTGGCGCTTCGTACGCCAAATGCCCATAGCGTTCGCGAATGAGTTCGGCCTGCTTACGCCAGGCGGCGACCCGGGCCGCGTCATCGAGGTGTGTCAAAAGCCATGCCTCGACTGCGCTGCGGCGATCCGCTGGCAGCTCGTCGTCGACATAGGCATTGAGTTCGTCTTCGGTCACAATCTGGTCTCGGTCGTTCATCGCTTTTCTCTTCTTATTTCACGCGGCGCAGCGCCGGACGCTCGCCGTCGAGATAGGCCTTGATTTCATTACGGGCGCGGGCGAGGCGCGACATTACCGTGCCGATCGGCACGCCCTGGACTTCGGAAACCTCGCGGTAAGTAAGACTTTCGAGCACCACAAGGAGCAGAGCGGACCGCTGCTCCTCGGTAAGCATTTCGAGCGCTCGAACGATATCGCGCCCACCGGAATCCGGACCGCTTGTCGTCGCATCACTATCCTTGATCGGCGCCAGCACAGGCCGTCGCGCCAGGGTACGAAGTCGATTGCGATTAAGATTGGTCAGGATGGTATAGAGCCAAGCGCGCATATCTCCGCCGTGAAATAAGTGCTCGGAGCGCAACGCCCGCACCAGCGTGTCCTGCACGATATCGTCTGCCGTCTCGGTATCGCGGGTGAGTGCGCGTGCATAGCGCCGCAGCGCCGGGATAGCCGCTTCGATACGCTCCCGAAATTCACTCAAACATCGATCCTGTCTTGAGACGCCTATGTGTTTTACAGCACGCAGTGCACTGCTGACGGGCGCCCGTATCCAACAACACCAGCGGTTGCCGTCTATTCCGCTTTCCAGGTCGCGGCTTGATGGTCCAACTACCCTATGCCATAGGGAGGTTAGGGCTGGAAATTGCGGTGTCAGGTGCGGGGAATGCCGGAAAACTCAGGCATCATGCGCGGCAAACGCGGCCTAATCATGGGTGTCGCCAATAATCGTTCGCTCGGCTGGGGAATCGCCAAATCCTGCCGGGCGCATGGCGCCGAGCTTGCTTTCACTTATCAGGGTGATGCGCTGAAAAAGCGCGTCGAACCGCTCGCACAAGAAGTCGGTGGCATTGTGGTCGGCGACTGCGATGTGACTGAGCCGAAGACCATTGATGCGGTCTTCGCTGCCGTAGAGTCCGCTTGGGGCTGCATCGACTTTCTGGTGCACGCCATTGCTTTTTCGGACAAGGATCAACTCGATGGACGCTACATCGATACCACCGCGGACAACTTCATCAAGACGCTGCTGATCAGCTGCTATTCATTTACTGCAATTGCGCAGCGTGCCGAGAAATTGATGCCCAATGGCGGCTCGATGTTGACCCTAACCTACTATGGGTCGGAGAAATGGATGCCGCATTACAACGTTATGGGAGTAGCTAAGGCCGCCCTGGAAGCTTCAGTTTATTATCTCGCCGCCGATCTCGGCGTGAAAAACATTCGCGTCAATGCCATATCATCGGGGCCGATCAAAACCCTTGCCGCGTCAGGCATCGGCGATTTTCGCTACATCCTGAAATGGAATGAGCACAACGCGCCGCTCCGCCGGAGTGTTACAATCGAGGAAGTCGGCGACGCGGGCGCCTATCTGCTCTCGGATATGTCGCGCGGTGTGACCGGGGAAATCCACCACGTGGATGCCGGCTATCACATCGTCGGCATGAAGCATCCAGAGGCGCCGGATATCGCGGTGCGTAAAGAATAGATGGCTGTTTTCCGCTGGCTTGCAGAAGCGGGAAATTAATAGTTGTCGGCGGCAAAAACCGAAACAAGCATGCCGATCCTTTATTACATCCGACACGGCGAAACCGACTTAAACATCCAGGGTCGCCTGCAGGGCCGTCGCGACACGGTGCTGAATGCGCATGGGCGCCAGCAGGCGATCGAATGCGGAGCGGTGCTGAACGACTTGTTTGCGCGCGATCAGAGACGGCCACAAGACTTCGAATATATATCGAGCCCGCTCAAGCGAGCGCGCCAAACCATGGAAGTGCTGCGCGCAACGCTTGGTCTTGAGCCGCTCGGGTACGAAACCGACGACAGACTGGTGGAAATCGCCTACGGCGAGTGGGAGGGTTTGACGCTGCCCGAGATTGAAGCACAGAATGCTGGAATCCTGGCGCAGCGCGAGCGCGATAAATGGGATTTTGCGCCGCCCGGCGGTGAAAGCTATCGTCAGCTGGCAGACCGCATTGGCAGCTGGTACGCCTCTTTGGCCCGTGACACTGTCGTTGCTGCGCATGGCGGTGGCGTGCGCGCGCTGATGGCTCTTATGAAGATTCTCCCCGACGACCAAGCAACCCACGCGCAAGTCGAGCAAGGCGTCGTTTATGTTTTTGCGGACGGCAGGCTCTCGCGCTACGCCTGAGCGGCTGAATAAGCGAACCGTCCTCGACAAAACAAAAGCGGCCGAACACCGTTCAGCCGCTTGGCGAGATCGCAGTGACCCCGCGAAAACTGCAGATTGATGGCGCGGCCCCAATACGAGGCGCGCGCTTTCATTCACTACTTTGATTTGCTCTTCTTCTTCTTTTTCTTAGCCATGGCTCTCTTCCTTGGTGTTGGTGTTAAACTTCGGCAGGGTTGGTTCAAGTTGCGGGTTTGATCGCTGTCTTGATCTGACCCTGAGCCCTCGCCCCCATGCCGAGCGGAACCATGCCACAGAGTGAGTTCCCCCCGCAATCGAAAAGCGCAAATAGTGCTTATTTTTCTGTAACTTAACGGATATTCAGTTTGCGATTAATCACCGTTCACGCAGATGAATAGGGTATGAACAGGCGTCGCAAAGATGAGGCGGTGAGAGCTGCTCATTTCCGCGACAAAATTTTTACCCCGATAAGGAAGGCGTCGTCTCATTTCTATGGACTAAACGAGCGATGCCTGCATCGCCCTTATTTGACCCGATGGAACGCGCGGGCTACCAAGCCTCGATCTCCAGAGCATAATTCATTTGAGCTGCTCAGCGTGATATCGAGTTATGTCATTCAATACATTCGGTCATTTGTTTCGCGTCACGACCTTCGGCGAGAGCCACGGGCCGGCGATCGGCTGCGTTGTGGACGGCTGCCCGCCGCGGATTCCGCTCACCGGGGCTGACATTCAGCCCTATCTCGATCGGCGTCGGCCGGGTCAGTCACGCTATACGACCCAACGTCAAGAACCTGATGCGGTTAAGATCCTGTCCGGCGTATTCGTCGATGAGGCGAGCGGAAATCAGGTCACGACCGGCACGCCGATCGCGCTTCTTATCGATAATGTCGATCAGCGCTCGAAGGATTATTCCGATATCAAAGACAAATACCGGCCTGGCCATGCCGATTACACTTATGACGTGAAATACGGCCTGCGTGATTATCGCGGCGGTGGCCGCCAATCGGCGCGCGAAACAGCGATGCGCGTCGCCGCCGGCGCGATTGCGCGCAAGATCGTACCGGGCCTCACCGTACGCGGTGCGCTGGTGCAAATGGGGCCGCATCGGATCGATCGCGCGCGCTGGGATTGGGCCGAAGTGGACCGCAATCCGTTCTTTTGTCCGGACCCCAAGACGGCAGCCATGCTCGGCGATTATCTCGACGGCCTGCGCAAGCACGGCTCGTCGATCGGCGCGGTCATCGAAGTCGTCGCCGAAGGAGTGCCGCCCGGCCTAGGCGCGCCGATATACGGCAAGCTCGACGGCGATCTCGCCGGCGCACTGATGGGCATCAACGCCGTCAAGGGCGTCGAAATTGGCGCTGGGTTCGGTGCGGCCGAGCTCACTGGCGAACAGAATGGCGATGAGATGCGCATGGGCAATGACGGCAAGCCACTGTTTCTCTCAAATAATGCTGGCGGCATCCTGGGCGGGATTTCGACCGGGCAACCGATAGTGGCGCGCTTTGCGGTAAAGCCGACATCGTCGATCCTCATCCCGCGCCGTACCGTAGATCGCTACGGGCGCGAAACCGAGATATCAACGACCGGCCGCCACGACCCTTGCGTCGGTATCCGTGCGGTGCCGATCGGGGAGGCAATGGTGGCCTGCGTTGTCGCCGATCATTACTTGCGCCAGCGCGGCCAGGTCGGCGGACCGCCCACTTGGCCGTTGCCGGCTGCGCCGCGCTGACGCGCACAAAGCGATCGACCGGCTTTGCTGCTATCATGCCCACCCACAAACAAGCCGAGCGTCGATGCGTTGGGAACGACGGCATTCCGGCGGCGTGCGGGAATAACTAAACGATGAACAACGCGCATCAACGTGTCCAAGCCGCCGTCGCTGCCTTTGCGCGCGGTGAGCTCATTATCGTGGCCGATGACGACGACCGCGAGAACGAGGGCGATTTGTTTGTTGCGGCGAGCTTGTGCACGCCAGAAAAGATGGCGTTCATCATCCGTCACACATCCGGGATCGTCTGCGTTCCACTTGCGCCGGAGGAAGCCCGGCGACTGCATCTCGATCCAATGGTGGCGCTAAACGATGCGCCGCTCGGCACCGCTTTCACCGTTTCGGTTGACGTCCGCCACGGCCTCACTACCGGGATTTCCGCCGAAGAGCGCACCAACACAGTACGGGCGCTGGCCAACAGCAATTTCGGAGCATCGGATTTCGTACGGCCCGGTCACGTCTTTCCACTGGTGGCGAAAGAAGGCGGCGTTCTTATGCGCTCGGGTCACACCGAAGCTTGTGTGGATTTGTGCAAGCTCGCTGGGCTGCCGTCGGTCGGGGTTTTAGCCGAGCTCATGAATGACGATGGTACGGTGATGCGCGGCACCGAGCTTGCTGCCTTCGCACAGCAGCAAAAATTCCAGCGCATTACAATCGCCGAGCTCATCGCCTATCGGCAAGCACGGGACAAGCTGATCGAGCGGGTGGGCGAATTTCCCGTCGAGTCCGAGATCGGCACTTTGACCGGTTACGCATTCATCACGCCATTCGACCAGGTTCATCACATGGCATTCGTCCATGGACGGATTGGCGATGGCAAGAACGTGCTGACGCGGCTGCATCGGGCCAATATCATTTCCGACGTGTTCGGCGGCGCCAAGTCGATCCATCAGACGTTAGCGCGGTTCAAGGCCGAGAGCAGGGGGGTGCTGGTGTTGTTGCGCGACGGCACTGCCGGCGTGCCGGTGATCTCGATTCCAAAATCCTCCGAAAGCCCATCCGGCGAGGCGCGCACGCGCCAATGGCGTGAGGTCGGTCTTGGCGCGCAGATCCTCAAGGATCTCGGCGTCAATTCCATCAGGCTGATTTCGTCACGGCCGACGACTTACGTCGGCCTGTCGGGATTCGGCATCGAGATTGTCGGCACAGAGTTGATGGACGTGTGAGCGACCATTTCGATTGCCGTCTGCGGCCGTTTCAGCTCATCGCTGCCGCGCGCCTGGGAAACAGTTGCGGCCGCAGCTTGGGATGGCAACCCATCATTTTCGGCGCATACGGCGTCTCACCGCCAAGCTCCTCGGCCGCGTGCCAAGCCCAACGCGGATCCCACATCGCGCCGCGCGCCAGACAAATCATGTCGGATTTAGCGGACGCCACGATGTCTTCGGCTTGCTGATATCCGGCAATCAGCCCGACCGTCATTGCGGTGACGCCGCTTTCCTTTTTTACTTTCTCCGCGAACGGCACCTGATAACCGGGCGCGAGCGGGATTTTTTGCCTCGGATCAAGTCCGCCGCTGGACACATCCATATAGTCTATGCCGCGTTTTTTGAGCTCCTTAGCTAGGATGACTGCCTCTTCCGGGGTCCAACCGCCGTCAACCCAGTCGATCGCCGAGATCCGCATCCCGATCGGTTTCTGTTCGGGAAACACTTTGCGTATCGCCTCGAAGACTTCGATCGGGAAGCGAATACGATTTTCGGTCGAGCCGCCGTATTCGTCGGTGCGCTGGTTAGAGACCGGCGACATGAATTGATGCAGCAGATAGCCGTGTCCGCCATGCAGCTCGATTACGTCGTAGCCGATACGATCGACACGTTTCGCGGCGGCGGCGAACTCGCCGATACAGCGCTTGATGTCGTCCTTGGACATGGCCTGCGGCACTGGCCAGCCGGTATCGTAGGGGATCGCGGAAGGCGCTTCCGGCGTCCAGCCGCCTTCCTCTTTCGTCAGGATTGGCTTGCCACCTGCTGCAGGCGGTGTGGTAGGCCCCTTGCGTCCGGCATGCGCCAGTTGGACGCCCAGTCTTGCCACGCCGTAAGTCCGACAGAAGTCGTGAACCCGCTTAAGCGCCGCTTCGTTCTCATCAGACCACATGCCAGCGCATTTCGGCGAAATCCGGCCCCGCGGATTGACATTGGTCATCTCGCACATGACGAGTCCCGCGCAACCGAGCGAAAAGCTGCCGAGATGCATCAGATGCCAATCGTTGGCCGAGCCATTGTCAGAATTGTACTGGCACATTGGCGAAACTACGACTCGATTAGGCAGAGTGAGACCTCGCAGCGTAATGGGCGAGAACAGGACGCTAGTCATTTTTGGTGATCCTTTGGTGCTGAGATGGCCGAACGGGGCTTGCAATATCACGAAATCCAAACCGCAGGCATGTGCTATTTTGCTAGCCGTCCCACGATCTCGACATGTGCCGAATAACGAAATTGATCGACCGGAATGACCGACAGCAACCGATAACCGCCATCGATCAGATGACGCATGTCGCGTGCGAAAGTGCCGGGATTGCATGATACCGCGACGACGATCGGGACACGGCTCGCTGCGATCTCACGCGACTGCGCCTGGGCGCCTTGCCGTGGCGGGTCGAAGACTACGGCGTCGAAGCGGCTGATCTCCGCGGCCGTCACTGGCATTTTGAAGAGATCGCGCCGCTCAACCTCGACGGGTTTTAGACCGGCCGTACTAGCTGCCGCGCGGTTAAGCGCGGCGATGGCCGCTCCGTCCTCGTCGCAGGCGAACATACGGGCCTGGGCGGCGAGCCGCAGCGCGAAGGGCCCAACGCCGGCAAACAGGTCGGCAATACGATTGGCGCCCGTGCAGGAATCCAAAACTAGGCGAGACAATACTGCCTCGCCTTGTGCTGTCGCCTGCAAGAAAGCACCCGGCGGCAGCAACACGCTCGCGGTGCCCATCCGCACCGAGGGCGCCTGTGCTTGCGCGATCAATTCGCCATGCCGGGTCAGCCGGGCGAGATTGTGCCGCTCCGCCACGCGTGCGAGCGCTGTTGTCGTTGCCGCTGTCAGCGGGCCTGAGCCGCGTATATCGATATCGAGTCCTTGATCCGCGGCCGTAACCTGGATGTCCAAGGGTTTCCGCGTGGCGTCGAGTAATTCCGCGATCGCCCAAGCCGTTCTCAGAGCGCCGTCCATGTTTTTTGCCAAGACCGGGCAGTAGTCGATGGCGACGAGGTGATGCGCGCGCGCCGCCGAGAAGCCGACTTCGAGCACGTCATGGCTGCCGCGCCGCGCATGAAATACAACGCGGCGACGGCCATCGCCGTGCGCATCGATCAAATCGGCAACCGGCACTTCGATGCTGGCCTGACTGAGCGCGGCGACGACCAAGTTCCGTTTCCAGGTGCGATAAGCCTCAGCGTTCAAGTGCTGTAAGGCGCAGCCACCGCAAACTCCGAAATGCCGGCAAACCGGTTCGATCCGCTGTGCGCTCGATTTTTCAACGTTCAGGAGATGTCGCCGGTCAGGCTGGCCGGGCACGGCTGCTACCTCGACAGTCTCGCCTGGCAGCGCACCGGCGATATAGATCGGTCCGTCGGGAGTCTCGGCGATTCCATCACCGCGCTGCCCGAGCCGGGCGACCATCAGCCGCTCAACCACGAGCGGCCTCGATAAAAAATTCACGGTTGCCATCACCGCCGAGGATCGGTGATGCAATGCAGCCGCCAACCCGCCAGCCCAGCCGCCCAATGAACCCGACGACCTCATCGCAGATCGCCGCCTGAACGGCGGTGTCGCGTACGATGCCTTTTTTTATGTCGCGGCGATTGGCTTCAAACTGCGGCTTGATTAGCGCTATGAGCGTTGCCGCAGGGCTCAGCAGCCGGCCCACGGGCGGCAGCACGAGCTTAAGCGAAATAAAGCTTACGTCTATTGTGGCGAAATCCGGCGGCTCAGACAAACGCGAGGGATCGAGGCTGCGGATATCGGTTTGTTCGATTGAGGTCACTTGTTCTCGATGCAGTAGCCGCGCGTGAAGCTGGCCGCGGCCGACATCCGCGGCAAAAACGCGCCGCGCGCCGCGCGTGAGCAGGACTTCGGTGAAGCCGCCGGTGGACGCGCCGACATCGAGGCAGACGCGGCCGGTAACATCGATTGAGAAACTGTCGAGCGCTGCGGCAAGCTTAACACCGCCGCGCGACACATAAGGATGTTCGGGCTGCGCGGCGATTGCGGCGGTGGCGGAAATCTCCTGCGAGGCTTTATGGACAGTCTTGCCATCCGCAATGACCCGCCCCGCGGCAATTGCGGCCTGCGCCCGTGCGCGGCTCTCGAATATGCCACGCTCGACCAAAAGGCGATCGGCGCGTTCTCGTTTGCCCATGTTTGTCGATGGCGAATTTTGCTGTCCACGCGTGCCGGCGAAAGCAGCGCCTAGCACGCTTGCCACGACAATATAATGCTTGGGGTGGATTCCAAGCGGCGCCAGACTCCCGGCCCGATCTAGCTCAAGCGAGCTTGACGACCTCGCCCTGGATATTCTGTCCACGGGCTTGGAAGGCATTGGCGACGATGCCTTTGGCATCGAGACCGGCCTTGGCATACAT
>JBASAH010000332.1:0-8604 GCA_049650505.1 Xanthobacteraceae bacterium | reverse complement strand
GGTTCCGACTGCGCCGCAAGACCATCATTCTGATTTTATTGGAGTGTTTTGGCGCTCCCTAGGGGACTCGAACCCCTGTTTTCGCCGTGAGAGGGCGACGTCCTGGGCCGCTAGACGAAGGGAGCGTATCCCGGAAATAGCCGCGATGGCGCGGCGGCGCAAGCAGGGGATTGGATCGGTTACGGCGCTCCGGTAAATCGCAAACGGCCGGTCTGCTTGAGCGTCTTGATATCGAACGTGCGCAATTCGGTCGCGCCGTCGAGTTCGATCAGCACGGCAATGCGACCCGCAGACGCGGAGGTCGAGATCACGCGCGCTCCTTTGGGCAGTTGCACCATGTCGTCGGTTGCGATGGTAACGGCGCCATTATTGAACATGCGATAGCCGATGACGGCGACGACCGCCGCGACGGCGAGTGCCGTGGTCAGCGCCGAGATCCGCATGATGACGCGCGCGCGGGCAACCACTTGCGCCGCCGCCGACTCGGCGGGCTCGCCGGCGATTGATAGATTGGCGCGCCGACCTGCACTGGACAAATTTGCGCCGGACTGATTCATGGTATCCCCCTCGCCCACGCAGACTTCCGTTCTGGTGACCCCCGATGAGGCCGGCGAACGGCTCGATCGGTTGCTGGCCCGCCGCCTCGCCGACCTGTCGCGCTCGCGTCTGAAAACCCTGATCGAGGCCGGCACGGTCGAGATCGACGGCCATACGATCCGCGATCCCAGCCATCGGGTCAATTCCGGAGCTGCCATCAAGGTTGACGTGCCGCCGCCGCGTCCGGCGCGGCCCGGCCCTGAGCCTATCCCGCTCAACGTGGTTTACGAGGACGACGACATCATCGTCATCGAAAAGCCCGCTGGTCTCGTCGTTCATCCCGCCGCCGGCAACTGGACCGGTACGCTGGTCAATGCCTTGATCGCCCATTGCGGCGACAGCCTCTCCGGCGTCGGCGGCGAGCGTCGGCCCGGCATCGTTCACCGGCTCGACAAGGATACGACCGGCCTCATGGTGGTGGCGAAGAACGATCGCGCCCATCGAGCGCTGGCTGCACAATTCGCCGATCACGGCCGTAGCGGCACGCCGTTCGAGCGCGACTATCTCGCGTTTGTCTGGGGGGCGCCCGACCGCCCGCATGGCCGCATCGATCGCCCGATCGATCGCGACCCGCGCGCGCGCGACCGCATGGCGGTGCGTGAAGGCGGCCGCGAGGCCGTTACTCATTGGCAGGTGCTAGAACGCTACCACGGCGCAATTCCGAAACGGCCGCGGGCCAAGTTACGGGCGAAGTCAAAAGCGGCCGATAGGCCAAGCACGGTCGCCAGTTTCCTGACCTGTCGCCTGGAAACCGGCCGGACTCACCAAATTCGGGTCCATTTGGCCTCAATTGGCCATGCGCTCCTTGGCGATCCGGTCTATGGGGCCGGGCTGCGCACCAAGGCGGCGCTTTTGTCGCAAGGGGCCCAAGCCGCCCTCGCGACCCTTGGCAGACAGGCCCTTCATGCCCATATCCTGCGCATTAAGCACCCGTTAACCAGCGAAATCCTTGAGTTCCGGTCGGAACTGCCGCCTGATCTTGCCCGTTTGCATGATGCGCTGGCCGGAAGTCGGGCCGGCAATGGCGGTGAGTAGTTCGGCGGCATGAGAATTCCGCGGGTTTTCAGCGCCATTTGAGCAAGAATCAATTCAGCATCGCGCCGAAGTGATGCCTGTTTCGCTTCCGCTCGGCTGATTCGACCGTGTATGTTGCGGGTGCGAGATGATGGAACCGGCGTCGTCGGCTCCGAAGAGCGACGACCCGTTCGCCCGCCGCACCGCGGGGGCATTTATATGGAGGGCGCTGTCATGGCCCAAACTGCTGCACTGCCCATGCTATCGGGCGAAACCGGCCTCACCCGGTATTTGGAAGAGATCCGGCGGTTTCCAATGTTGGAGCCGCAGGAAGAATTTATGCTGGCCAAGCGCTGGCGCGAGCATGGCGACCGCAACGCGGCGCATAAGCTCGTCACCAGCCATTTGCGGCTCGTGGCCAAAATCGCCATGGGCTATCGCGGCTATGGCCTGCCGATCTCGGAAGTAATCTCCGAAGGCAATGTCGGGCTCATGCAGGCGGTCAAGCGCTTCGAGCCGGACAAAGGATTCCGGCTGGCGACCTACGCGATGTGGTGGATCAAGGCCGCGATCCAGGAATACATCCTGCGCTCGTGGTCGCTGGTGAAGATGGGCACCACCGCCAATCAGAAAAAGCTCTTCTTCAATTTGCGCAAGGCAAAGAGCCGGATTTCCGCGCTCGACGAGGGCGATATGCGCCCCGATCAGGTCAAGCTCATCGCCAAGCGGCTCGGGGTCACCGAGCAGGACGTCATCGACATGAACCGCCGGCTCGGCGGCGACGCCTCGCTCAACGCGCCGATCCGCGAAGAAGGCGATTCCGGCGAATGGATGGATTGGCTGGTCGACGAAAGCGCCAGCCAAGAGAGCCGGCTTGCCGAAAGCGAGCAGTCGGAGAACCGGCACAATGCGCTCGGCGAAGCGCTGACGGTGCTAAACGACCGCGAACGCCGGATCTTCGAAGCGCGCCGGCTGGCCGACGAACCGATCACGCTCGAGGAGTTGGCAGACGAGTTCGGCGTGTCGCGCGAGCGCGTGCGTCAGATCGAAGTGCGGGCATTCGAGAAAGTCCAGAAGGCGGTGAAGAACAACATCGCCCACATGGAAAATCGGCAAACCCCGGTCGCCGCTGCTGCCGCGCATTAAGCGGCTCGCGTCTTTTCACAACGTCATCTCACAACGCCGTCCGCAGAATCCCGCAAGCGGCGCGCTAGATCGGCGCGCTAGTCCGGCGCGCTACTTACTTGCCTACGGCCTTGCGCAGCGCCGCGTTGATACGGTCCTGCCAGCCCGGGCCGTCCGCCTGGAAGTGGTCGAGCACATCGCGGTCGATGCGGAGCGTCACGGTTTCCTTCCCGGTGGGTAGCGGGGCTGGCGCTTTTGGCGGACCCTCGACCGGCTTGGTCGTCGCCGCCTTGAAGGCTTTTTCAGCCGCAGCGCGCGCATCGGGCTCGCGCCGTGTTCTCGGCGTTTCTCTCCAGCCCTCGTGCGGCCGATTTCTCGAATCGTCTCTGCCCATTGTTTGATAATGACGCACCGCTGGGCGCGATGCAAAGGCGGCGCTCAATCTTACCGTGGGAACGGTCTGAACCAGCTTGCGGTTGCAGGATTCAACTAAGGCGAGCCTGCCACTAACCCGCCGTCGCATCATTGATCGCGCGCAGCAGCGTCAGCAGCGCTCGGTTGAGCGGCATCGCAATGCGGTGCCGTTCGCCGGCGGCGACAATCGCGCCAGTAAGCGCCTCGACTTCGAGCTGCCGTCCGGCGAGGCGATCGAAATACATCGAGGTGCCGAGCTCGCCGGAAAAATTAAATAGCGTTGCAATCGTGCGCGCGGTTTCGTCTTCGGCAAGCCGCACGCCCTCGGCGCGCGCCGCCGCAATCGCTTCGCCGAGAATTCCGCGGCACAATTCCTGCACATCAGGGCGCCGTAGTACTGCCTGTCGCTGCATGGTCAGTGCGGTGATCGGATTGGCAACCGCGTTGATGAGAAGCTTGCGCCAGGCCAGCGTGGCGAAGTCGTCGCTGCGGATGATGCGAAGCGGCGTGCCCTCGAACAAATCGACGAAAGCGCGGCCCGCCTCGTTATCGGCGACGACAGCGTCGTAAGCGCCGGCATGACGAAGCCGTACGCGGTCGGGCGCAAGCCGCTCACCGTTGTAATAGACCAGCACCGGCACAATGGTCGCGCCGCCGGCGAGGGGCGCGACGCGGGACACATGATCGATGCCATTCTGCATCACGGCGACGCGGGTCGCGGGCGCGCATAGCCGCGCCAGCCACGACGCGGCAGCCGCGGTTTGATGTGTCTTGGTGCAGAGCAGCACCCAATCGACCGGCTTTGCTTGCGCCGGATCGGTCAAGGCGGGAAGCGGCAGTTCGACCGTCCCTTCCGCCCGCTCGAGCGTAAACCGCGCGATCGGCTGGCGCATGCAGGCCAATATCTCGTGGCGGCCAGCGGCAGCGAGGCTGCCGGCCGCGCCGCCGCCAACGCTGCCCAGCCCAACCACCGCAATGCTCAATCGGCGCTTTTGCGCCCCCGATGCCCTCGTCATGGCGTCATTGATCGAGGCAACCAAAGAAAGTCAAATGTCGCGCGACCCGCAGCGGAAGCCCCGGCCGGCGCGGACCGGGACTTACCGACACAATGCGTGGCGAAGGCTATGTTTGACTCACAGCCTACCAGCCACCCGATTTCCTTCGCGCCGCGGCGGTGCCGCTATACGGCTCACCGTAAGTGTCACCGCCGCCCGGCGAGTTTGGTCCGTAATTAGGCTGGCTCTGCGCGAAGCTTGGCGTCGGCGTCAGATTCACGGTCGCTGCAACGCTGGCTAGGAGAACCAATGCGATTGCGACCTTCGCCACGCTTATCGTGTCGATTCCTCGTTATTGCCTCGCCCCGGTCCGCTGCTCCTGTAGTACAGCCAATTGCTAGCGGTGGGGTCCCAATAGAAGCCCGGCGGCGCCGCGTACGGTCCGCGGACATAGGCGTAGACTCCGGGGTAGCTACCGGCGCTGTAGTCATAAACTCCCAAGCCGTAGGCGTATGGATTGCCGTAATAGACGTAGCCCTGCGCACTAGCCGCTGTTGTGGCGGCGATCAGGACGCCCGCAACCAAACCAAGTTTCTTCATGGTTGCACCTCTTCGTTTCATGCTCTGGGGCAACGATCGGCGCGACGATCGGTTCGCTCACAAGCGTTTATGCTCAACGCATTTTCTCGGCGCGAAAAGCGCACGAAATCATCAGCTTGCAGGATGGAACCTGAGTGAAAAATGGAACAGTTATGAGATCGCCGCCAGCGCGTGGCCGCTCAGGGCGTAAACCAAAATCCCAGCCGCGATCACGAGCGCCATCAGCAGCAATGGCGTCAGCAATTTCGCGTCGTTTCGCCGATCGATTTCGTACTGGCTGGTCCGCTCGCTCGTCAATGGCCGCACCTGAACTGCCGCAGCTGAACTCATCGCGCTACTAATCGCGCTTGGTGCTTGAACTTAACGGCCGGTTTGCGATCGGCGTTCCTGGCGTGGCCATGCAACGCATTGCCGCGGGTGTTGCCGCGGCAATGCCGTTGTCAATTGTGTCGCGAGTCAGTTGTGTTGCAAGTCAGTTGTGTTGCAAGTCGCCCGTTCCCACCAAGATTTATTTGCTCTTGGCGAAAGCCTCAAGCCGCAGCGGCAGTATCGCGCCGAACCAGGCCGCGTGTGCGGTGTGATCGGTCAAATCGTCGCCAGTCTCGGGATGCAGCAGCACGACCAAATCATCGCGATTGAGCATTAGCCACGGCACGAAAGCGGCCAGCATGTCAGCCGGGAAGGCGATCTGAAACATCGATTGAGGATGCGGGCCTACTAGCTCGTCATGCCAGCGGCCGAGTTTGGCTTGCGGAAAGTCGGCGGCGACCCGTTCGCGTAAACGTTCGGCCCGGGCGCGGCTTTTCGCCGGATCGTAATAGATGTGGGCGTGAAACTGGGTGACTGGCGAATGGCTCATAGTTCGGTCATTGCGGATCTAAGGATGTGGGTTGCGAAGCGAAACATCAGGTCGCCCGGGGTTGCGGATCGGGGACGCGGCGATGCGGGAAAAGGTTGGCGAGAATGACGGCGAGGATCCCGGTAAGAAAAATGCCGTCGAAGGTCCCGGCGCCGCCGATGGAAGCCACCGGCGCACCAAGCCCGCTCACTTTGTCGAGGTTGGTCAAATCAGCGCCAATCAGCGTACCGAGCGCGCCGCCAATATAAGCCAGCGGGGCCGCCTCTTGGCGCGACAATAACAGCGCGACTGCAGCGGTGGTCGCGACCGGTACGAAGACCGGCACCGCGATACCAAGCCCCGGCACCGGATCAGCCAGCCAGTGCAGCACCAGCGCCACGATCGCGGTCGCGATCGCACCTTTGATCCACAAATGCCGGGCGATGAGGAGATAGAGCGACAAGAAGGTCGGGATGACCGCCCCGCCAACATTGACGGCAATCACGGTGCCGCGCCAATGCGTGACCACGGGCACCGTGTACTGCATGCCAAAGAAATCGATCAGGCGGTCCGACACGACCGGCTCCGGCGCCAGTTGGACGATCGGAATATTGAAAATACTGCCGACCAGCGAGGCGAACAGCAAAAATAGCGCGGCCCCCGGACTGATGCCGAGGCTCATATAGGCGTAACGCAGCGATTGCAGGATCAGAACGGCAATGAATAGCCCAACCAAAATCGCGAAGAAGCTCGGCGCCAACGGCAGGTAATGATATTGGCTCATCTCCATTGCGCGTGTCCTTTAGAAATGGCTCCACGTTCGCGATTTGTCGCGCGCATGAGGCGTTAACCCATGCGCGAAATCGCATGGCTTGAACAACTTAGATAAGGTTAGCCGGCTTGCTAGTCCAACGCGCGCACCTATAATGCGGCGCTTCCTTCGCGCAGGGATATTTTTGCTGTGGCGTCCGTGGAAGCAAAATCCGGAGCTAAAGCCATTGCCATCATCATGGGCAGCCAGTCCGACTGGCAGACGATGAGGCATGCCGCCGAGACGCTCGAGGCGCTGCAAATCGGCTATGAAAAGCGCATTGTCTCCGCGCATCGCACGCCAGAGCGGCTTTACGCCTTCGCCAAAGGCGCCAAGGCGCAAGGTTTTAAAGTGATCATAGCCGGCGCCGGCGGCGCCGCGCACCTGCCGGGGATGACCGCTTCGCTGACGAGCCTGCCGGTATTCGGAGTGCCAGTCGAATCCAAAGCGCTGTCGGGTCAGGATTCACTGTACTCGATCGTGCAGATGCCGCCAGGCGTGCCGGTCGGCACACTGGCAATCGGCCAGGCGGGAGCGATCAATGCGGCGCTGCTCGCGGCCAGCGTGCTCGCCTTGAACGATGCCGCGCTGGCGAGCCGGCTTGATGCTTGGCGGGCGGCGCAAACTGCCGGCGTGCCCGACGCGCCCAAAGATATTGCGTGAAGGATATTGCGTGACCGCAGTCTCGCCCGTGCTCGACCCCGAGGCGACCATTGGCATCCTCGGCGGCGGACAGCTCGGCCGCATGCTTGTGCTCGCTGCCGCGCGGCTTGGGTTTAAGTGTCACGTGTTCGCGCCGAACCCGGATTCTCCTGCTTTTGATGTCGTCCATCGCGTGACCTGCGCGGATTACACCGACACCGAAGCACTCGATCGATTTGCATCGGACGTCGATGTCGTTACTTTCGAATTCGAAAACGTCCCCGCCGAAACCGCCGCCTTTCTCGCCGCGCGTGTTCCGGTTTTGCCGGACCCCGCCATTCTTGCGACGACGCAGGACCGCCTCGTCGAGAAGAACTTCGTCGCTGGCCTCGGCATCCCGACCGCCGCCTTCGCCGACATCCCCTCGCCCAGCAAGCTCAAAGCCGCGATCGAGCACATCGGCCGCCCCGCCGTGCTCAAGACGCGCCGTTTCGGCTATGACGGCAAAGGTCAAGTCGCCATAAAAAACGGCACCGATCCCGATGCCGCCTGGCGCGAGGCGGGCGGGCAGCCTTGCATCCTGGAAGCCTTCGTGCCGTTCGAGCGTGAAGTTTCGTTGGTTGCGGCCCGTGGGCATGCAGGCGAGGTGGAATGCTTCGACGTGACCGAGAATGAGCACCGCGACCATATCTTGAAGACATCACGGGTCCCGGCGGCGCTTTCGGCGCGGGACGCCGCGCAGGCGCGCCGTATCGCCGAAATCATTGCGCAAAAATTCGGCTATGTGGGCGTACTGGCCGTCGAAATGTTCGTGTTGCGCGAAGGCGAGCTTTTGGTCAACGAGATCGCGCCGCGCGTGCACAATTCCGGTCATTGGACGCTCGACGGCGCATCGGTGTCGCAATTCGAGCAGCACATTAGGGCGGTAGCCGGCTGGCCGCTGGCAAAACCGCTGCGCTACGGCCGGGTCGAGATGATCAATCTGATCGGCCGCGAGGTGGAAGATTACCGGCGCTATCTGAACGTGCCCGGCACCGCCGTGCACCTCTACGGCAAGACGGCGATACGGACCGGCCGCAAGATGGGTCACGTCACGCGCGTGAGCGGCGAATGAGGCGGTGGCGGTGGACTTTTTAGCCTTATTCTGCTACAGCCCGCGGCAAGGTGGCGCAGGCCTTTGAGCCTTAAGCCATTCATGCATTCCCAGAATCGAACGCAAGAGGAGCGAGCGTGCAGGTTCTTGTCCGTGACAATAATGTCGACCAAGCCCTCAAGGCGCTGAAGAAGAAGATGCAGCGCGAGGGAATTTTCCGCGAGATGAAGCTGCGCGGCCACTATGAGAAGCCGTCGGAAAGAAAAGCGAGAGAAAAGGCGGAGGCGATCCGCCGGGCCCGTAAACTGGCGCGCAAGCGATTGCAGCGCGAAGGGCTGCTGCCGATGAAGGCAAAGCCCGCGCCTGGCGGCCCTGGTGGTCCCGGCGGCGGTGCGAGATCCGGTCCGCCGCGTGCCCCGCGCTTCGGGTGACGCCTGCAACGGATCTAGTCGGCCATACCGCCGCGGGGTTTTAT
>JBASAH010000331.1:0-4228 GCA_049650505.1 Xanthobacteraceae bacterium | reverse complement strand
GCACCGTCCCGTTCACGCCGGATCGCGTGAAGGTGGCGTTGAGCGCCGTGCGAGCTGGCAAGCACCGATTCATGAACGCCGATCTAAGGAAGATCAGTTGCGCGAAGAAGGACTGCTAAGCAGGAGTGCTGAGGAGGAGTTCAGATGCGGCGCATATCGTGTTTAGTGACGGGCTTGGCCGCTGCCGGATGTTTGCTTGCGATCTCAACACGGCTCGAGGCCCAAACCGTCGCGATCGATGCCGACGATATCGGCGGCGTGGTCACGGGACCGCACGGACCGGAAGCCGGCGTCTGGGTGATCGCCGAAACCCGCGACCTGCCGACGCGATATGCCAAAATGGTGGTGACCGACGATCAAGGCCGCTTCGTCGTCCCCGATCTGCCGAAGGCCAATTATCAGGTCTGGGTGCGCGGCTATAGCCTGATCGATTCGCCCAAAACCGACGCCACTCCCGGCAAGCAGGTCAATCTGACCGCCGTTGCGGCATCCAACGATGCCGCCGCGGCACAATATTACCCGGCGATCTATTGGTTTTCGATGTTGAAAATCCCGGACCAGGACCAGTTCGGCGGCAAGAGCGACATCCCGCAAAACATCACGCAGGTCGATTGGCTCACCACGCTCAAAAATCAATCATGCGTTGGGTGCCATCAGCTTGGTCAACTCGCAACGCGGACCATCCCCGCGGCATTGGGCCAGGCCAAAAGCGCTGAAGAAGCATGGATGCGCCGCGTTCAGGCCGGTCAGGCCTCGCCGTCGATGGTCAATCCCCTTGCCGGCAAGCTCGGCGGCGTGCCGTTCAAATATTTCGGCGACTGGACGGATCGCATCGCCGAGGGCGAACTGCCTTTCGCCAAGCCGCCGCGGCCGCAAGGCATCGAACGCAATATCGTGGTGACGACCTGGGATTGGGGCAATGAGAAGCAATACCTCCACGACCTGATCTCGTCCGACAAGCGCAACCCAACCATTAATAGCAACGGCCCGCTCTACGGCTCGCCAGAATATGCCACCGACCAACTGCCGGTTCTCGATCCCAAGACGGCGACGGTCGGTTACATCACGCCGCCTGAGGGCGCCGATGTGCCCGAGGCGCTTGGCCCGGGCCACTCAGCCATCGAGAAGCCGCTGGCTGCGTCGCCTTACTGGGGCATGGAAAAGATCTGGGACACCAAATTCGACAATCACAATGACATGTTTGACGGCAAAGGGCGGCTGTGGATGACGGGCACCAATCACGCGCCCGGCACGCCGGCGTTCTGCCGGAAAGGCTCGAGCAATCCATACGCCAAAGCCTTCCCGCTCGACAGCAATGAACGCCAATTGGCGTTCTTCGATCCGAAAACCAACAAATTCACTTTCATCGATACGTGTTTCGGCACGCATCACCTGCAATTTGGCTTCGACGGCGACAACACGTTATGGACGAGCGGCGGCGGCCCGGTGGCAGGTTGGCTCGATAGCAAAGTTCTCGACGAGACCGGCGACGCCGAGAAAGCGCAAGGCTGGGCGCCATTCGTGCTCGACACCAACGGCAACGGCAAGCTCGACGAGTACACCGAACCGGGCCAGCCGGTCGATGCCAGCAAAGACGTGCGCCTGGTCGGCGGCAGCTACGCCGTGATGCCAAATCCGGTGGACGGTTCGATCTGGTACACCGTCAGTGTGTTCGCCGGTCGCGCCGGCGTGCTGCGGTTCGATCCCAAGACCAAGCTGTCGGAGATCTATTACATTCCGATGCCCGGCTTCGGCCCACGTGGCGGCGATATCGATTCCAAGGGCGTGGTCTGGGTCTCGCTCGCCAGCGGTCACCTCGGCAGTTTCGATCGCTCAAAGTGCAAGGGTCCGCTGAACGGGCCGACAGCAACGGGCGATCACTGCCCGGAGGGATGGACCTTCTACAGATATCCGGGCCCCGGTTTTCAAGGCATCGGCGACAACAGCGCCGAGGCGAGCTACTACACCTGGGTCGATCAGCATAACGCGGTCGGGCTGGGCAACGACGTGCCGATCTCGACGGCCAACGAAAACGACGGCTTCGCTGCGCTGGTCGATGGCAAGATGATCACGCTGCGGGTCCCCTACCCGCTCGGCTTTTATGCCAAGGGTCTCGATGCCCGCATCGACGATCCGCAAGCCGGCTGGAAAGGCAGAGGCTTGTGGTCATCGGAGGGAGACCGGACACCCTGGCTCAAGGAAGGCGGCAAAGGTATGACGCCGCTTGCGGTTCACATCCAGGTTCGTCCCGATCCGCTGGCGCACTGACGGGGCACCGGAACTCGTCGCGCTACAACTTGCCGCGAGCTGGTAGTTGCCAGTGAGGCGACTGAACAGCTGGACAAAACAGCGCGCGAGAAGGAGTTTCTCTCGCGCTGTTCTTTTCGTTCGATGATTGTGGCTGCTGCGCGACAGATCGCGGTTTACGGGCCTGTTGATTGGCCGAACTTATAATTCAGGCCGAGGCGAAAGATCTGGCCTTCGTTTCTGAATTTGTAATGGATCACGGTTTGGGCGCCGCCCGGTACCACCCCGTAATTCAGATCCACGTTGTCCTTTAGGCTGTAAAAGAGATATTCGGCTTTCGCAGTCCATGGTCCAAAGACAGCCCATTCGGCGCCAGCGCCCCCAGTCCAGCCCCATTCTCTCGATTGAGCGAGATACATTCTGAAATGAAATTCTCTCATCTGAGAACAATCTGAAAATCATGCCGACCAAATAAACACAGGATGAAGTGGCCGCGACGCGTTGCTGCCGACGACCGCAAAGCGCCTCGCGCGCCGCATCGACAGCGCGACGCTTTGCTATTCGCTCGTCGTCGCGACGAATTCGTCCCGCCGATAACCTTGCGCATAAAGCAGCGCAGTGAGATCGCCGTGATCGATGCAGGCCTCAGCGACGTCGCGTAGCGCCGGTTTGCCGTGCAAGGCAACACCGAGACCGGCCGCCTTGATCATCGGAATGTCGTTGGCGCCATCGCCGACCGCGAGTGTCTCTTCACGTCGCAGCCCAAAACGCTGACGCAGCGCCAGCAACGTATCGCGCTTGGCCTCGCGGCCGAGCACCGGTTCTGTCACTTTTCCAGTGAGCAGTCCCGCCGCGTCCGTCAAAAGCGTGTTGGCATGGTATTCGTCGAAGCCGATTAGTTTGGCGAGCGGCGCCATGAAAGCGGTGAAGCCGCCGGATACGACGCAGGTGTAGACGCCGTGTGCGCGCATGGTGTTGATGAGCGTTGCCGCGCCGGGATTTGGCCGGATGCGTTCGGCGATGACTTTATCGATCGTTGCAATCGGCAGCCCCTGCAACAGTGCGACCCGCTCACGCAGTGCCGGCGCGAAGGCGATCTCGCCCGCCATGGCGCGCGCGGTGATCGCCGCCACGCGATCTTTCAAGCCGGCATAGTCCGCGAGCTCGTCGATGCATTCCTGGCCGATCATGGTGGAATCCATGTCGGCGACCAGAAGCTTCTTGCGGCGTGCGTCTTGCGGCTGAACGACGACATCGACTGGCGCCGTGCCGACGATGCTGCGCAGCTCGCGGCTGAGCTTTTTGAGCAAGCCTGCCGGCGCGCCGGCTTGGTTCGCCGGCTCGCCAAACATAATGTCGGCTGCGACCCCCGGCGCCAGCCAGTTGGCTCGACCGGCATGCGGCAGCACGCGCGCAACTTTTCCCGCCAATTCCTCGGTTACGGCGGGGTGGTCCGGATGCGAGATAAGCGTTGCCACGTAAGACATGTCATGCGATCCGGGCAGCTACCAAAGCGAAGTGGGTTGAGCGCGTGTCGCAGATCATTCTCATTGCAGGCCCGACGGCGAGCGGCAAGTCGGCCTTGGCATTGGACCTTGCGGAACAGCACCGTGGGGTCATCATCAATGCCGATTCCATGCAGGTGTACCGCGACTTGCGCATCATCACGGCGCGTCCCACGTCCGACGAGGAAAGACGCGTCCCGCACCGGCTCTACGGCCATATCGATGCCGCGGAAAACTATTCGGTCGGGCGCTGGTTCGTCGAGGCGGCCGATGCCTTGGCAGAACCACTGAAGCAAGGCCAGTCCGCGATCGTGGTCGGCGGCACCGGGCTTTACTTCAGTACGCTCACGCGCGGCATTGCCGCGGTGCCGCCGATCCCGGCGGAGATTCGCCGCCAAGTCCGTGATCGGCTCGCCGCCGAAGGCATCGAAAAGCTGCAGGTCGAGCTCGCCGCGCGCGATCCCGCTGCCGCCGCG
>JBASAH010000330.1:0-17557 GCA_049650505.1 Xanthobacteraceae bacterium | reverse complement strand
GAGTTGCAGCTACATGGCGGTCAGGCGGTGATCGCGGGCGTGCTGAAAGCGTTCGCTGCAATAGAGGGCTGCCGGCTGGCAGAGCCCGGTGAGTTCACACGGCGCGCCTTCGAAAATGGCAAGCTCGATCTCACCGCGGTGGAGGGGCTTGGCGATTTGATTTTTGCCGAGACGCCAGCCCAGCGACGGCAGGCATTCCGGCAATTGAAAGGGCTAATCGGCGATCGCGCCGAAGCGTGGCGGCGACGGCTGATCGAGGCGCTGGCGCTCGTCGAAGCGCGCATCGATTTTTCGGACGAGGCCGACGTACCGGAGAATTTGATCGCGCCTGCTGTCGAAATTGCTCGAGGCCTGCGCGATGAGATCTCCGTCGCGCTGGCCGACGGGCATCGCGGCGAGCGGCTGCGCGGCGGCCTCGTTGTGGCAATCGCAGGTCCACCCAATGCGGGCAAGTCGACCTTGTTCAACCGCCTGGCGCGACGCGAAGCGGCGATCGTTTCGCCCTATGCGGGTACCACGCGCGACGTCATCGAAGTGCATTTGGACCTCGACGGGTTTCCAATGACCATCCTCGACACGGCGGGCATTCGCGACAGCGTCGATCCCGTTGAGCAGGAAGGCGTGCGTCGGGCTCGCGCTCGGGCGGCCGAAGCGGATCTCGTGTTGTGGGTCACTGACGTATCTGCCGATGGCCGAACGTGCGGACCGATGCCGAAGTTCAGTGACGACGCGCCGCACTGGGTGATCGAAAATAAGATCGACCTGGTGAAGCAAAGCAGGCCGGCACTCGCCAGCGGGGGCGTAGGGCAGGCTCCTAAAAAGGATGAACAAGAGTTCACTTTTTCGCTCTCGGCAACGGAGGGCGAGGGTGTAGACGCGTTGTTCGGTGCCCTAGGTCAGTTCGCGAGCGATTATTTTGCCGGCGGCGAAACGGCAGTGGTAACGCGAGCACGGCATCGCGGCGCGCTTGAGGAAACCGTCGCGGCGCTCGACCGCGCTGCCGCCGAAACAGCGATCCTCACCCCCCGCGAGGAATTGATCGCTGAGGAGTTGCGTGCGGCGACCTCGGCCCTTGGCCGACTCACTGGCCGCGTCGATGTCGAAGACGTTTTGGACAAAATCTTCCGCGACTTTTGCATTGGTAAATGATTGGTTAACGGTCGAATCGCCGCCTGTTTCACGTGAAACGCACAATTTTGACCGCAGATTTTGCTTTCACTAAAACGGCTGCGGATCTGGAGATTCCATGGACGATCGTTTCGACGTGATTGTGGTCGGGGGCGGCCACGCCGGTTGCGAGGCGGCCGCGGCAGCTGCGCGTATGGGGGCGCTGACCGCGCTTATAACTCAGCGCTTCGCAACGGTCGGGGCGATGTCGTGCAATCCATCGATCGGCGGGCTGGGCAAGGGCCATCTGGTCCGCGAGATCGACGCGCTCGACGGACTGATGGGCCGCGTTGCCGATGCTGCCGGAATCCAGTTTCGCATGCTCAATCGGCGCAAGGGACCGGCGGTCCGCGGTCCACGCGCTCAGGCCGATCGCAAGCTTTATGCGGCGGCCATGCAGGATGCGATTCGCAGCACAGCCAATCTGACGGTGATCGAAGGCGAGGTTGACGACTTGCTCGGCAGCGAACGTGCAACGGGCGTTCGGCTATGCGACGGCCGGGAGATTCAAGCGGGCGCCGTCGTTATTACCACCGGCACGTTTTTGCGCGGTCTCATTCATATCGGCGAGCGGCAAATTCCGGCTGGCCGGATGGGCGAGGCGCCCGCGCTCGGACTTTCAACGACGCTCGAGCGAGCCGGCTTCCGGCTCGGACGCTTGAAGACCGGCACGCCAGCGCGGCTCGACGGCACGACGATCGATTGGGGCAGCGTGGAAATGCAGCCCGGGGACGATCCGCCAGAACCGTTCTCGACGCTCACGCAACGCATCGCCAACCGTCAGGTCGAATGCGGCATCACGCGCACGACTGTCGCGACCCACGCTGTCATTCGCGCCAACGTGCACCGCTCGCCGATGTATTCCGGTCAGATTGCGAGTCGTGGTCCGCGCTATTGCCCCTCAATCGAAGACAAGATCGTGCGCTTCGGCGAGCGCGACGGTCATCAGATTTTTCTCGAGCCGGAGGGGCTCGACGACACCACCGTTTATCCCAACGGAATCTCGACCTCGTTGCCCGAGGACGTGCAATCGGCCCTGATCGCCACCATTCCCGGTCTCGAGCGCGCCCGCGTCATTCGGCCTGGCTACGCCATCGAATATGATCATGTGGACCCGCATGAGCTTCATCCGTCGTTGGAGACCAAGCGCCGGCGCGGGCTCTTTTTCGCCGGGCAAATCAATGGGACCACCGGCTATGAGGAGGCTGCGGCGCAAGGGCTTGTCGCCGGCCTTAACGCCGCGGCTTGCGCCGCCGGCGCGCCGCCAATCCTGTTCGATCGGGCGGAAGGCTATCTCGGGGTCATGATCGACGATTTGGTAACGCGCGGCGTCAGCGAGCCATATCGGATGTTCACGTCGCGTGCCGAATACCGGCTGACTTTGCGCGCCGACAATGCGGATCAGCGCCTGACGGGCAGGGGGATCGCGCTGGGCTGTGTCGGCCGGCTGCGCGGCGATCATTACCGTGCCAAGGCGACAGCTCTGGATGCGGCGCGGATGATGGCGGGCGCGCTGACCCTGACACCAAACGAAGCGGCGCGGAGTGGCCTTGCGCTGCGCAAAGACGGACAGCGCCGCTCCGCCTTTGAATTGTTGTCCTATCCGCAAATCGGAATCGGCGAGCTGGCGCGGATCTGGCCGGCGTTTGGCGAGCTTGACGTCAAAGTCGCCACGCAGCTCGAGATCGACGCCAAATATCACGTCTATCTCAGCCGACAGGCAGCGGACGTTGAGTCCTATCGCCGCGATGAAAGTCTCGTTCTTAACGAGGATCTCGATTATGCCTCGCTGCCCGGCCTATCCAACGAGGTGCGGCAGAAGCTGCAGCTTCATCGCCCGCGGACAATCGGGCAGGCCGGCCGCATCGACGGCGTTACCCCGGCGGCGCTGACATTGCTGGTTGCCCATATGCGCCGCCCAAACGGCAAGCCCGCAAGCAAGGCGGCAAGCACCCCAGCAAGTAAACCAGCAAGTGGCGCCGCCTGACCTCGCGGCTGATCGCGCCCGCGCTCTGGCGCTCGTACCTGTTTCACGTGAAACAGCCGCTCGTCTCGATCGCTTGGCCGCGCTGCTGCTCGATTGGCAAAGCCGCCTGAATTTGATCGCGGCCTCGACCGCGCCGGTCCTTTGGACGCGCCACATCGCCGACTCGCTTCAGCTCCTCGGCATGGCGCCGCAAGCGCGTAAATGGGTCGATCTTGGTTCTGGCGCCGGATTTCCTGGATTGCCGATCGCCTGTGCGCTTGCCGACCAAGATTCAGGGGAAGTCCACCTGATCGAAAGCAACAACAAAAAGGCTACGTTTTTGCGCGAGGCAATCCGCGTCACCGGCGCGCCGGCAATTGTTCACGCCGAGCGGATTGCCGATTTCAGCAAACGCTTTCGCGGGGAGCTTGATGCCGTCACCGCGCGGGCCCTGGCGCCATTGCCCGAACTGCTTTCGATCGCATATCCGTTGTTGAAAAGGGGACCCTTGGGAGTGTTTCCGAAGGGACAAGATGTGGATGCTGAATTGACCGGAGCCGCTAAATGTTGGAGCATCGAGGCCTCTTTAGTTCCGAGTCGGACTGATCCAAAGTCACGCGTGGTCGTGATTCGTCGTGCCAAACCAAAGCCTCGAGCGTAACAATCAGCGATTGCATACAACCCACGTCAGGTTGTGAAGAACAGCCTTTTATGACCGAAGCTGCCATTTCGTCTTCGCCTCTTGGCGATTTCGCGGCGCCCGATCCGGCGCGGCTTACCGTGACAATCAAGCCGCCGCGCGTGCTCGCCGTCGCCAATCAAAAAGGCGGTGTCGGCAAGACCACGACCGCAATTAATCTCGGCACCGCGCTCGCTGCCATCGGCGAAGACGTTCTGATCGTGGATCTCGATCCGCAGGGCAATGCTTCGACCGGCCTCGGCCTTGATCGCCGCAACCGACGTTATTCGACCTACGACGTGCTGACCGTACAAGCGCCGCTACGCGACGCCATCGTGTCGACCGCGGTGCCGCGGCTTCATGTTGCGCCGTCCACTCTCGATCTTTCCGGCCTCGAGCTCGAGATCGGTCAATCACGCGATCGCGCATTCCGATTGCGCAATGCGCTAGCCAGTTTGAATGCTCAGGGCGGCACGCGATTCACGTACGTATTGGTGGACTGTCCGCCATCGCTCAATCTGCTGACGGTCAATGCCATGGCGGCGGCGAATGCGATTGTCGTGCCGCTGCAGTGTGAATTTTTTGCGCTCGAAGGCCTGTCGCAATTGCTCAAGACGGTGGAATCGGTGCGCGCGCAGCTCAATCCGGAGTTGACCATTCACGGCATCGTGCTGACCATGTTCGACGCGCGCAATAATTTGTCGTCGCAGGTCGTTGCTGACGTGCGCGAATTCATGGGAGCAAAAGTCTACGACACCATCGTTCCGCGCAACGTGCGTGTCTCCGAAGCGCCGTCCTACGGTAAACCCGTGCTGGTCTACGATCTCAAATGCAGCGGCAGCGAAGCCTATCTCCGCCTCGCCACCGAAGTCATCCAGCGGGAAAAGAAATTATGCGCGCAATGAGGCGTTGCCATGAGCGCTAACTCCGGAAAATTGGCGGAGGATCCGACGCGATCGCGATTGGGCCGCGGGCTGGCTGCGTTGATCGGCGATATGGCCGCCGAGACTCCTGTCGATCGGCCGCGCGGCCAGCGCCGGTTGCCCACGGCATCGCTGCAGCCGAACCCGCGCAACCCGCGGCGCGTTTTTGCCAATGCCGAACTCGATGAGTTGGTGGCTTCATTACGCGAGCGCGGCATCATTCAACCGATCATCGCGCGACCGGCGCAAGGCGCCGCAGATCTCTATGAGATCATCGCCGGCGAGCGCCGGTGGCGAGCGGCGCAGCGGGCCGGTTTGCACGAGGTGCCGGTGGTCATCATCGAAGCCAGCGACGCTGAAGCGCTGCAGCTTGCGATCATCGAGAATGTGCAGCGTGCGGATCTCAATCCGCTCGAAGAGGCGGAAGGCTATCGCGCGCTGATGGAAGAATTCGGCAACAGCCAGGATGAGATTGCCAGAATCGTCGGTAAGAGCCGTAGCCACGTCGCTAATACGTTACGGCTTCTTAAGCTTCCCGAAACGATCAAGTCCTATATCCACGCCGGAAAGCTTTCGGCGGGCCACGCGCGCATGTTGATCGGGCAGCCGAACGCCGAGAGACTTGCCGAGGAAGTGGTGGCCCGCGGTCTCAATGTGCGCCAGGTCGAGAGCATCGCGCGGGAAGCGGCCGAGAAAGGCGGCAAGGCGCGCGGCCCCCACACGCTGCGCCGGGGCGCCAAAAACGCCAATCTGATCGCGCTCGAAAAACGCTTATCGGATGCGCTCGGCCTTGCGGTCAGCATCGACGAGCGCAAGCGCGGCGGAGCCTTGACCATCCGTTATCGCAGCCTGGAACAACTCGATGAGGTGTTGCGGCGGCTGGAAAAACGATAGCGCGCGGTAGGCGGGCCATCGGGCGAGGGATTGCGCCGAAGCGCAACGTCGACGAAGTGTTTCGTGCAACGACTATTCCGCCGCGGTTTGTCGAGCAGACGAGCCAAATCGCCGCTCGATGTAATCGACCACGATCTTCTTGAAATCCGCAGCCAAGGTCGGGCCGCGCAACGTCATTGCCTTTTTGCCGTCGATGAATACCGGTGCCGTCGGCTGCTCACCGGTGCCCGGGAGCGAGATGCCGATATCGGCGTGTTTAGATTCACCGGGCCCGTTGACGATGCAGCCCATCACCGCGACGTTAAGGCCTTCCACTCCGGGATAGCGGGTCTTCCATTCGGGCATCGACTCGCGGATGAAGCTTTGAATATTGGAAGCGAGTTCCTGGAAAGTGGTCGAGGTTGTACGGCCGCAGCCCGGACAGGCGGCGACGAGTGGCACGAAAGTACGCAAGCCCAAGGTCTGCAGCAATTCCTGTGCGACCTTGACCTCAAGCGTGCGATCGCCGTTCGGCTCAGGCGTCAGCGATATGCGAATCGTGTCTCCGATTCCCTGTTGCAACAACACGCCCATAGCGGCCGAGGAAGCGACAATGCCCTTCGAACCCATACCCGCTTCGGTGAGGCCGAGATGCAAGGCGTAATCGCACCGCCGCGCCAGTTCACTATAAACTGCGATCAGATCTTGGACTGCCGACACTTTGGTCGAAAGAATGATCTTTGAGCGGGGCAGCCCGATTTCTTCGGCGCGAGCGGCCGACAGCAATGCCGACTGCACCATCGCCTCGCGCGTGACGTCACGGGCGTCGACGGGACGATTGGACCGCGCGTTCAGATCCATGAGGTGGGTGAGCAGTTCCTGATCGAGCGAACCCCAATTGGCGCCAATGCGCACCGGCTTGTTGTGACGAATCGCAGTCTCGACGATCGCGCCGAACTGGCGGTCCTTCTTCTCTTTGAAGCCGACATTGCCCGGATTGATACGGTATTTGTCGAGCGCTTCGGCGCAGGCGGGATGATCCGCCAGGAGCTTGTGGCCGATGTAATGGAAATCGCCAACAATCGGCACGTCGACGTTGTTCTTGACCAGCCGGTCCTTGATATGCGGGACGGCGGCGGCCGCTTCGTCACGATCCACTGTGATGCGCACGATCTCCGAGCCGGCGCGCGCCAAGTCAGCGACCTGTTTTGCCGTCGCTTCGACATCGGCAGTGTCGGTGTTGGTCATCGATTGGACCACGACCGGCGCGCCGCCGCCGACGGTCACCTTGCCGATTGCAACGGCGATCGTTCGGTGCCGTGCGGCCGGCCCGGAAAACGGGACCGTTGATAATTCCTTATTCAATTCAGTGTCTTGCGTCATAGGTTCCATACGAGGGAAGGCTGAAGCTGGGCGGTGATGCCATGGATATAGCGTCACCGGGGCCGGTTGACGAGGAGGAGCCCGGCGGCCACCAGCGCCACGGCAACAGCGAAGGCGGGCGTCAATGGTTCGTTGAGAACAAGGTGACCCGCGGCCACGCCAAAAAGCGGCGCCAGGAAGGTGAATACCGAAAGCCGCGCGGCCGAATAGCGTACCACCAGAACGAACCAGATCGTGAAAGTAATGCTGACCACATAGACCGTCTGATACGCAAACGCGCCGAGCGCCAACGCCGAAGGCGCATCAACCATACGTTCGCCGAAGATGATCGCACCGATGCCGAGGAGCGGCGCCGAAACGACAAGCTGGTAGAGCAAGGTCTTTTCAGCGCTGATCCGGTTAAGCGCGCTTGCTTTGATGATGAGCGTAGTTGCCGCCCATGCCGCAGCGCCACCGACCAGCATGAGGTCGCCCAAGATTTGGCGCGGATCCGATGCCGGCGTCGGCAGGCCAAACGCAATCACGATGCCGAAGAACGACAGCAATAGGCCGAGCCATTGCGAGAGGTGAAAATGGTCGCCCGGTACCAGCCATCGCGACCCAATCACGACAAAAAACGGCGCGAGATAAAGAAACAGCACGCCGCGCGTCGCCGTGGTCCAAACCAGGCCGCGATATATCAATAGAAATTCAAGCGCGAACAAAACGCCCGCCAGAATTCCAGCGCCCAGCGTGCCATCGCGTTTGAACAAGGCAATCCCGCGCGCCTGCGTCCAGATCCCGACCAGGAATGCGGCGATCAAGGAACGTGTGGAGGACTGAATTAGCGGGGGGATATCGTGGATCGCCAGCTTGATCGCGACATTGTTGAAACCCCAGCTCAAGCAAAGTCCGATCGTCACTGCAATCGCAGTTGTATCGAGCGGACGCGACGATGAAGGAGGGGCCACTTCGGTCGGTCTACAGCGGCTTATCGCCCCAGCAATGTGCGCAGATGCCGGGGACTTCGATCAACGGACTCTTCGGCGAGAATCCCGCCGCGCGCGACGACGCCTTGAGTGTTTCCGCGGCGGCGCCGCCGGGTACTTCGCCGACCGCTCCACAGCGTTCGCAGATTAGAAAAATGACGAGATCGCCGCCGTCGTGATTGTGTACGCAAGCGACGAAGGCGTTGCGGCTTTCAATGCGATGAACGAGACCGTTCTCGCGCAGAAATTCGAGCGCGCGGTAGACCGTGATCGGCGCCGGACGATTTTTCTGTTGTAATCGATCAATGATTTCGTAGGCCCCAAGCGGCTGATGGCTTGTCAGTAAAGCTTCGAGCACTTGCCGCCGCATCGGCGTGAGCCGCTGCGCGCGCGCTGCGCATTGCGCTTCCGCGTGGGCAATGGCGGCGCTCGTGCAGCGTTCATGGTCGTGATCGGGCGCGGGAAAAATTGCGGGCGACATGATGGCCTGGGCATTGCTCTGGGGTCTGCAGCGCAGCGCTACCTTAGCGGATCGTTGCCCAATCGAAAAAAGCCAATCTGGAGTGTGCCAAGAAATAGCGGCCAACACGCCCAAGTTTCATGTTGCACTGCAACAAGAAGCAGCCCACATTCCCTCTAAACACCTTCGCCGTCTCGACGGCACCTCAACGATTGGGGACCCACATGTTGGAAGGAAAATCAGCGCTGGTAACCGGCTCTACGTCCGGCATCGGCCTCGCGATCGCCCGCGCGCTCGCCGCACAAGGCGCTAATGTCACCATCAATGGCTTCGGCGACAAAGACGCAATCGAGAAAGAACGTGCGGCAATCGAGAAGGATTTCAAGGTCAAGGCAATCTACTCGCCTGCCGATATGTCTAAGGCGGCTGAGATTGCGGAGATGGTTCGCACCAACGAGCGGGCGTTCGGGTCGCTGGATGTTCTCGTCAACAATGCCGGTATTCAATTCGTCTCACCGATCGAGGAATTTCCGGTCGAGAAATGGGACCAGATCATCGCGATCAATTTATCATCGGCTTTTCATTCGATTCGCGCTGCCGTGCCGGGGATGAAATCGCGCAAATGGGGGCGCATCATCAATACCGCGTCTGCGCATTCTCTCGTCGCCTCGCCATTCAAGGTCGCTTATGTCTCGGCCAAGCACGGCCTTGCCGGGCTGACAAAGACGGTCGCTCTTGAGGTTGCGACCTTCGGTGTCACCTGCAATTGCATCAGCCCCGGCTACGTATGGACGCCGCTGGTTGAGAAGCAAATCCCCGACACCGCCAAAGCCCGCGGCATGACCGAAGAACAGGTTAAGCGCGACGTGCTGTTGGCAGCGCAGCCGACCAAAGAGTTTGTGACGGTCGAGGAAGTCGCCGATCTTGCCGTGTATCTTTGCTCCGATGCTGCAAAAGCAATCACCGGCGCGAATCTGTCGATCGACGGCGGCTGGACGGCGGCGTGAAATCTCGCTTCGAGGTGTGAGCCGCCGGCGGGTTGTGACGGCGTGAGGGGCGACAACGGTCCAGTCGCGCGAACTTAGTTATGTCTCTTTGCCCCGCTTGCAGCCTGTGTTTGATCGGGGATTGAACAGGATCTCCCGCAATGAAAAACATCTTGGCTTCACTGCTGCCCGCGCGAGCGTCGGAGCAAAAAGCCTCGTCCACCACCAAGCGCATCAATCTTGCGCTACAGGGCGGCGGCGCGCATGGCGCCTTTACCTGGGGCGTGCTCGATCAAATTCTGAGCGATGAACGGCTCAGCATCGAAGGCATTTCGGGCACTTCGGCGGGTGCGATGAATGCCGTCATGCTCGCAGATGGCCTGTGCCGCGGCGGCCGCGAGGAGGCGCAGAAACGGCTTGCCGATTTCTGGCGTTCGGCGTCGAGCAACGGCAATCTGCCGGTGCTGCAGCGCGCGGTGGTGGAGCGGCTGCTATCGTTCACGCCGCTTGAAGGCTCGCCTGCGCAGGCCTGGTTCGACGCTCTATCGCGTTATTTTTCGCCGTACGATGTCAACCCTCTCAACATCAATCCGCTGAAGGATCTGATCGAGCGCTTTGTTGATTTCGAGAAGCTGCGCGCCGATACCGATTTGCAACTCTTCATTTCCGCCACCAATGTGCAGACCGGCCGCGTACGGATTTTTTCCCGCGATAAAATCACGGCCGATGCGGTTATGGCGTCGGCCTGTCTGCCGCTGCTGTTTCGCGCTGTCGAAATCGATGGCATACCCTATTGGGACGGCGGCTATCTCGGCAATCCGGTGATCTTCCCGTTCTTCCGCACGACAGCAACGGAAGACGTGCTTGTGGTTCAAATCAATCCGCTTATTCGACAGGCGACGCCGATGTCGTCGAGCGAGATCATGAACCGCATTAACGAAATCACGTTCAACTCGTCGCTGATCGGCGAATATCGCGCCATCGACTTCGTGGCGCGCCTGATCGATCAAGGTAAGTTGCCGCGCGGCACCGGGCCGGGACAGTATCGGCGCATCAACATTCACCGCATCGTGCTCGATCGTTTCGGCACGCACTTCGACGCATTCAGCAAGCTTTCGACCGATTACGATTTTTTCGACATGCTCCACATCAGCGGTAAGCGCGCGGCGCGCCGGTTCCTCGACGAGCACTTTGACGATATCGGGGTAAAAAGCACGGTCGACCTGCGCGCCGAGGCGCAAGCCGAGTGGGCGTGATAAATTGGCGGTTATGTCCGCCGCCATCCCAGCTGTCTCGCCGCTCGTCACCGCTGTCGTCGGTGCGGCGCGGCTTGATGTCTGCATTGCCGACATCACGACGCTTGCCGTCGATGCCATTGTCAACGCGGCGAACCGCAGTTTGCTCGGCGGCGGCGGCGTAGATGGCGCTATTCACCGCGCCGCCGGCCCGGATTTACTTGCCGAATGCCGAACCCTTGGCGGTTGTGAAACCGGCTCCGCCAAAATCACCCGCGGCTATCGATTGCCGGCCAAACACGTGATCCATGCCGTCGGCCCGGTCTGGCGCGGCGGCGCGGCGGGGGAGGACGAGTTGCTCGCCTCCTGCTACCGCACGGCGCTCGATTTTGCCGCCAAACATCGGCTCGGATCGATCGCCTTCCCGGCGATATCGACCGGTGTCTATGGATTTCCGGCAGATCGCGCCGCACGCATCGCCGTCGGCACGGTGGCGGGGGAATTGGCGTCGGCGGACCGCGGCATCACCTATGTCGCATTTTGCTGCTTTGCCCAGGGCGCAGCCGATCATCATGTCGCGGCGTTCGCAGACCTTGGCCTGAGTTGAAGAGCGCAATTAAAAAGAGCGGCGTCCGAGAACGCCGCTCTTCATCCTCGTTGGATTGAAAGCTGCAGCCTACTCCGCGGCGCCGCCCGCCGCTGCTTCGCGCTGCTCGCCAGCTTCCGCCTTTTGCTTGGCTTCGAGATCTTCGCCGGTCTGCTGATCGACGACCTTCATCGATAAGCGCACTTTGCCGCGCTCGTCAAAGCCGAGCAGCTTCACTTTGACCTTGTCGCCTTCCTTGACCACGTCTGTAGTCTTCTGCACGCGCCGCTGTGCCAACTGGCTGATATGCACCAGCCCGTCCTTGGCGCCGAAGAAGTTTACGAATGCGCCGAAGTCCATCACTTTGACGACGGTGCCCTCGTAGATGTGCCCGACCTCCGGGTCGGATGCGATCGACTTGATCCAGTTGATCGCCGCTTTGATCGACTCTGCCTTGGCCGAAGCGACCTTCACGGTACCATCGTCGGAGATATCGATTTTGGCGCCCGTCTTCTCCACGATTTCGCGAATGACCTTGCCGCCCGAACCGATGACTTCGCGGATCTTGTCGACCGGGATCGAGAATACCTCGATGCGCGGAGCATGTTCGCCGAGCTCCGCACGAGCCGAAGTAATGGCCTTGGACATTTCGCCGAGGATATGCATCCGGCCGTCCTTGGCTTGGCCAAGAGCGATCCGCATGATCTCTTCGGTGATGCCGGAGATCTTGATGTCCATCTGCAGTGAGGTAACGCCGCGCTCGGTGCCGGCGACCTTGAAATCCATGTCGCCGAGATGATCCTCATCGCCGAGAATATCGGAGAGAACCGCGAAGCGATCTTCCTCCTTAATCAGGCCCATCGCGATACCGGCGGTCGGACGCTTGAGCGGTACGCCGGCGTCCATGAGCGAGAGCGAGGTACCGCAGACGGTCGCCATCGAGGACGATCCATTTGACTCGGTAATCTCGGAGACGACCCGAATCGTGTAGGGAAACTCGGTGTGAGCCGGCAGCACTGGCCGGATGGCCCGCCACGCGAGCTTGCCATGGCCAATCTCGCGGCGGCCTGGCGCCCCAAGCCGGCCGGTCTCCCCCACCGAGAACGGCGGAAAATTGTAGTGCAGTAGGAATGTTTCTTTGTAGGTGCCTTGCAGGGCGTCGATGTATTGCTCGTCTTCGCCGGTGCCGAGCGTCGACACCACCAGCGCCTGGGTCTCGCCGCGGGTGAACAATGCCGAACCATGGGTGCGTGGCAGCACGCCAACCTCGCAATTGATCGGCCGAACCGTTTTCACGTCGCGGCCGTCGATGCGCGTGCCCTTGTCGAGAATGTTCCAGCGCACGATCTTGGCTTCGAGGTCCTTAAACGCGCCGGCGACTTGCAGCTTCGGATATTTAGGCTGCTCGACGTCGGGCGGGCAGAAATGGTTCATCACCCGCTCTTTTGCGCCGTCGATCGCTTTGTGACGCTCCGCCTTCTCGGCGATAGCGTAAGCGGCGCGCAGGTCCTTCTCGATCAGGCCGCGCATCTCTTTTTCGAGCGCTGCGCCATCGGGTACGACAAGCTCGCGCGGCTCTTTCGCCGCCTTCTCGGCGAGCTTGATGATGGCCTCGATCACCGGCTGGAAGTGGCGGTGGCCAAACATCACGGCGCCGAGCATGATGTCCTCGGACAGCTCTTTTGCTTCCGACTCGACCATGAGCACTGCGTCCTGCGTACCGGCGACCACCAGATCAAGCTGGCTTTCGCTCATTTCGTCGATTTGCGGATTGAGCACGTATTCGTTGTTGATGAAGCCGACGCGGGCCGCACCGACCGGGCCCATGAACGGCGCGCCCGACAGAGTCAACGCTGCCGATGCCGCGACCATCGCCAAAATGTCGGGATCATTTTCGAGGTCGTGCGATAGCACCGTCGCAATGACTTGAGTGTCGCAACGCCAGCCGTCGGCGAACAACGGCCGCACCGGACGGTCGATCAAACGCGAGACCAGGGTCTCTTTTTCCGTCGGCCGCGCTTCACGCTTGAAATAACCGCCGGGGATACGGCCGGCTGCATAATATTTTTCTTGATAGTTACAAGTCAGCGGAAGGAAATCGATTCCCTCCTTCGGCTGCTTGGCGGCGACGACGGTGGCGATGACAGTTGTATCGCCGTAAGAGGCGAATACCGCGCCGTCGGCCTGCCGCGCTAGTCTGCCGGTCTCTAGCGTGAGTTGGCGGCCACCCCAGTCCAGTTGTACACGATGAATATTGAACATTGCGATTGTCTTTCATGGTTTTCGCGAAAGTGCGAAAGCCAAGAGCAAGACGGCGAGACACTGTCGCCGCAGCAGCGCTGCGATCTATCTTCAGCGTCCGGCGATCCTGCCATGGCCTTCGGACCTTGCTTGCGTACGAACGGGTGTAGTCCCGTCCAAGGAATCGGCAGTTTCACTGCCGGGTAATGGCGGGCGCATTATTGCGCCGCCGAGCACGCGGGTTTCTGCCGCGCGAATTTCGTCAACGACGAATGCCAAGTCGCTCGATCAGCTCCTTGTAACGCGCATCGTCGGTGCGCCGGAGATAGTCCAAAATCTGTCGGCGCTGCGACACGAGCTTCAACAGCCCGCGCCGCGAGTGGTTGTCCTTGACATGCGTCTTGAAGTGCTCCGTCAAATTGTTGATGCGCTCCGAAAGCAGCGCAACCTGCACCTCGGGCGAACCGGTATCTTCGGATTTGACGGCATAGGTTTTGATAAGCTCCGCTTTACGCGCGGTCGTTATCGACATCGTTCACCAACCTTTGTCTCTGCCGGCTCGACCAGCGATGCCGGCTAAATTGAACACGCGTCGGGGAATGATCTCGCCCCGTTCGACCTCGGCAATGGCTATCAATTGACCGCCGGAAGCGACCTGAACCACGCCGCGGACCATGGGAGCGTCCCGTCCGCGCAATAATACGGCTTGACCCCTCTGGAGCCTTGCCGCGTCTGCCGGGCTTACGGCCAGCGCCGGGATGTCGTCCAGCGCGGTCTCGATCGGCAGGAGCGCGTCGGCGAAGTGTCCCTCGCCGGTGGCCGCTCTATGGCACAAAGACTTCACTTGTTCCAGGGGTATCATGTCGGCCTCGCCGAACGGTCCAACGCGGTCCCGGCGGAGGCTCGAGACGTGGCCAAACACGCCCAGTGCCCGGCCAAGGTCGCGCGCCAGCGAGCGGATGTAGGTTCCCTTGCCGCATTCGGCGGTCAGCACGGCATGGTCGGGGTCGGGGATTTCCCCCAATTCTAGGCGATGAATTACCACCGTGCGGGCCGCCAGTTCGACCACCTCACCATCGCGCGCCAAATCGTAGGCGCGCTCGCCACCGAGTTTCACCGCCGAGAAGCGTGGCGGCACCTGCTCGATATTGCCTGTAAAGCGCGCCAATATCGACTCAAGGGCCACTCGATCTGGACGCTTATCGCTCGCTCCAACCACCCGGCCCTCGGCATCGTCGGTATCCCGCTCCTCGCCCCAGCGAATGGCGAACCGATAGGTTTTTCGCCCGTCGACGACGAACGGCACGGTCTTGGTTGCCTCGCCGAGCGCGATTGGCAGACATCCCGAAGCCAGCGGATCAAGTGTTCCGGCATGGCCGGCGCGCCGCGCCGCGAACAGATGTTTGATGACCGAAACGGCATGGGTCGAGGTCATGCCGACAGGTTTGTCGAGAACGAGCCAGCCGTGAATATCGCGCTTTTGTCTCTTGGCGCGGGCGGGTTGCGAAACGCCCGCATCCCCGTCCGGACGACTTCCGACTGGTCCGATCTGCGCATTCATTCTTGGTAAACCATAATCCTAGGACATCGCGCTTCGGATGTCGCAAGCTGCGTGGGGATTGGGCGAACAATCGTTCGGGCTGCTCATTATTCGTCGTCGCGGCTTCTCAGGTCGCGTTGGACCGCGGGCGTTCGCAAAAGCTTCTCGATCCGTTCTGCTTCGTCGAATCGCTCGTCGATGCGAAATCTGATTTCAGGTGCAAATTTGAGGTTAACGCGCCGCGCGATCTCGCCCCGGACATAGCGGCTGTTACGCTCCAGCGCATCGATCACGTCCTTCGCGTCGCGCCCGCCAAGCGGCATAACGTAAATGGTCGCCAATCGCAGATCGGCGCTCACGCGAACCTCGGGGACCGTGATCATGTGACCTTCGATGACCGGATCATGGACCTCGCCGCGCGCTAGCAAGTCGGCGAGTTCGTGCCGGATCAGTTCGCCAACACGTAATTGCCGCTGCGAAACCCCGGCCGGTTGATCGCGATGCTGGCGGCGCGTCATCGGTCAAATCCAGATTAATTTCGCTCATAGCCGCTTTGCCGCGGCCATCCGCGTTTCGGTCGCCGTGAAAATTGAGGCGCAGACACCCGGCACGAAGCGGGGCAGGGCAGCCGCTAAAGCGTCCGCTGTATAGTCTCCACGCGGTAGCACTCGATAATATCGCCGACCTTCATGTCATGATAATTCTCGAATGCCATGCCGCATTCCTGACCGGCAACAACCTCCCGGGCGTCATCCTTAAAACGTTTGAGCTGCGACAGCTTGCCTTGGTGGACGACCACGCTGTCGCGGATGAGCCGGACATTGGCGCCGCGCTCGACGGTGCCATCGGTGACGCGACAACCCGCAACATTGCCGACCTTCGACACTTTGAAGATTTCGAGAATGACGGCATTGCCCAGCATGGTCTCGCGCAGCGTCGGCGCGAGCAATCCCGACATCGCCTTTTTCACGTCATCGACGAGATTGTAGATGATGTCGTAGTAGCGAATTTCGACACCGGCACGCTCGGCGGCGTCTCGCGCCTCCTTATGGGCACGAACGTTAAAGCCGATCACGGCGGCGCTTGAGGCTTCCGCGAGGGTAACATCGGATTCGGTAATACCGCCAGCGCCGGCAAAGATAATGCGGGCAGCCACTTCGTCAGTCGACATCTTCTCCAGAGCCCCGACGATGGCTTCGATCGAGCCTTGCACGTCGGCTTTGACGACCAGCGGGAATTCCTTGCGTCCGGTGGTCTTGAGTTGACTCATCATCTGCTCAAGCGAACCACGCATGCCGGTCTGGCGCGCCGCCATCTTTTCGCGCTTCTGACGGGCGCGATAGTCGGTGATCTCGCGCGCGCGCGCTTCGGTATCAACGACTGCCAGCCGGTCACTGGCCTCCGGCGTGCCGTTAAAACCGAGCACTTCCACCGGCATGGATGGGCCGGCCGCGACGACGGAATGGCCGGTATCCGAAGCCAGTGCGCGCACGCGGCCCCACTCGCTGCCGGCCACCACGATGTCGCCGGGCTTTAAGGTGCCGCGCTGTACGAGTACGGTGGCAACTGGACCGCGCCCGCGGTCGAGCCGCGCCTCGATCACAGTGCCTTCGGCTGGACGGTTCGGATTAGCCTTGAGCTCCAGCACCTCGGCTTGTAGCGCAATGATGTCGAGGAGCTTATCGAGGTTGGTCTTTTCCTTGGCGGACACTTCAAGCTCAAGGACGTCGCCGCCAAGCGATTCCACCTGAATTTCGTGCTGCAGCAGTTCGGTGCGCACCCGCTCCGGCTTGGCGTCCGGCTTGTCGATTTTGTTGATGGCGACAATGATCGGAACTTTCGCCGCTTTAGCATGATGAATCGCTTCGACTGTTTGCGGCATGACCCCGTCATCGGCCGCAACAACGAGCACCACGATGTCCGTGACCTTGGCGCCGCGCGCGCGCATCGCGGTAAATGCGGCGTGGCCAGGCGTATCGATAAAGGTAATTCGGCCGCCAGAGGGCGAGGTCACCTGATACGCCCCGATATGCTGGGTGATGCCGCCGGCCTCTGCGGCAGCGACTTCGGTGGAGCGGATCGCATCAAGTAGCGAGGTTTTGCCATGATCGACATGGCCCATAATGGTGACAACCGGAGCGCGCGGCTGCAGGCTTTCCGGCGGATCCGGCGCGTCGAACATGCCTTCTTCGACGTCCGCCTCGGCTACGCGCCGGACGGTGTGACCGAGTTCTTCCGCGATCAATTGGGCGGTGTCGGCGTCGATCGTGTCCGTGATCTTCGCCATGTGGCCTTGCTGCATCAGGATGCGCACGACGTCGACCGATCGCTCGGCCATGCGGTTGGCCAGTTCCTGGATGGTAATCGTTTCTGGAATGATCACTTCGCGCGCAATCTTTTCCTTCGGCTCGTCGCGGTGGCCGCTCTTGCGTAGGACGCGACGCCGAAACGCGGCTTCGGAACGTTCACGCACCTCATCTGCGGAAAAAGCGGTGACGACGGTCAGGCGGCCGCGGCGCTTTTCGCCGCCGCCACGTGCCGGCTTAGGCG
>JBASAH010000329.1:0-11630 GCA_049650505.1 Xanthobacteraceae bacterium | reverse complement strand
GGTCATGCCGTCGCGGCCGCGCACCGAATGCTGCCCAAGATCGATGCCGCGGCCCTCAGCGGCGGCGCGGCCAAGCATCAGCGCAGTGCCCGACGGCGCATCGATCTTCTTGTTGTGATGCATTTCGACGATCTCGACGTCGTAATCGTCGTTGAGCGTCTTAGCCACGCGCTTCACGAGCGCCGCAAGCAGATTGACGCCAAGACTCATGTTGCCGGATTTGACGATGGTCGCGCGGTTCGCCGCTTTGGCGATCACCGCCTCTTCTTCGGCGGAATGCCCCGTGGTGCCGATGACATGCACGAGCCCGGCCTTTGCCGCCATCTCCGCAAAGACCAGCGTCGCCGCCGGTATGGTGAACTCGATCAGGGCGTCGGCAGCATGCAACAACGGCGCGACATCGCCGGCAACGACGATGCCGTTACGGCCGAGGCCCGCCAATTCGCCGGCGTCGCGGCCGATCACGGCCGAATCCGAAGCATCGACCGCTCCGGCAAGCGCGACGCCCTTCGTCGCCGCGACGGCATGAATGAGGGTCCGCCCCATGCGCCCGCCGGCGCCGGCGACTACCACCCGCAGATCGGAATTTGCCGCGGACATGAATGTTGCTCCAATCGGGCCGGGATATAGCCGGGCGTAACGGGGCCAGCAACATAGCAGCATTTTGGGCACGTACTTCGCGCCGTTGGTCGTGCACCGCTTTCAAAATCGCGGCCCGTCATAGCCCTCGATAACGATGACATCCGCCTCAGCCTTGCCTTCGCGCAGCTTCTTCGCCGCCAAATATTCCGGCGACCGATAGCAGGCCAGTGCAGCCTCATAGCCCGGAAATTCCAGCACCACGATGCGATCGCGCGCCCTGCCCTCCATCACGTCGCGACGGCCGCCGCGGACCAAATAGCGTGCGCCGAATTTGCCGAACGGCGCCTGATTGGCGACCAGGTACGGCTTGTAAGCTTCGGCGTCCGGCACGTCGACCTGGACGATCCAGTAACCCTTCTTGCTCGCCGGCTGCGGCGGCGAGTGCGAAACCGGCTGCGGGCCGTCATAGCCTTCGACGACGACGAAGTCGCAGTCCGAATGCGCCAGCCGCAGCGGCCGCGCACGCTGATATTCCGCCGAGCGATAGCAGGCGAGCGCCGTCGCATAATCCGGAAACTCGCGCAACACACAGCGGGTGCGCGCACGGCCTTCAACCACTTGCATTTGGCCGCCGCGCACCAGCGCGACGCCGCGATATTTTTCGTGCGCCGGCGGCGTCGCGGCCATATAGGCCTTGTAGCCTTCCGGATTGCTGATATCGATTTGCGGGATCCAATAGCCTTTGGGCATAGCCTTTGCGTCCCCTTTGCGATTTTATTTTTGCACGACCGCGCCGGCGATCTCCGCCACGATCGCTTCGGCCGCAGCTTTTGGATCGGCTGCCGCAATGATCGGACGACCGACCACGAGATAGTCCGCGCCGGCAGCGATCGCCGCAGCGGCGGTAGCGACGCGCTTTTGATCGCCAGCATTGGTGCCGGCCGGCCGGATACCCGGCGTCACTAATCTTAGTTGATCGCCAACAATGCGACGCAGACTCGCGGCTTCTTCGGGCGAACAGACAAGTCCATCGACCCCGATATCGCGCGCCTGTGCGGCGCGGCGGGCGGCGAGCTCGTGCACCGTCGTCGCATAGCCGGCGTTCCCCAGATCTGTGTCATTGAGCGAGGTGAGCACGGTGACGGCGAGAATACGCAAACCGCCTTCGCGCGCGTTCACCGCTGCCTCCATCACCTGCGGATAGGCATGCACGGTGAGGAAGGTTGCGCCGAGCCGCGCCACGCTTTTGACGCCCGCCGTCACCGTATTGCTGATGTCGTGCAGTTTCAGATCGAGGAAAACGCGCTTGCCCGACTGGATGAGCTTTGGCGCATAATCGAGTCCACCGGCAAAGGCGAGCTGATAGCCGATCTTGTAGAACGAGACGGCATCGCCCAGGCGCGCGACCATCTCTTGCGCCACGTCGATCGACGGCACATCCAGCGCGACAATCAGGCGCTCGCGCGGCTCCATCTCAACTCCTTTGACATGCTTAAGCCTTAACTCATCATCCCGGCCAATTCGACCAGCCGTCGCAACGATGTTTTGAGCACCGAGGCAAGCGCTTCATCTTTCAGATTATCCATATCATCGAATGCGAGTTCGGCGCGCGGCACGCTGACCTGTTCCGGGATCACCAAAGCGCCGCAGCCGAGCTCGAGGATTTGCCGCAGCGCCATCAATGAACGAATGCCGCCACCGCCGCTGCTCGTTGCCGAGCCGAGCGCAAACACGCGGCCCTTGAAAGCGGCATAGGTCGGCTCGTTGCGTTCGCGCACGCGCGACACCCAGTCGATAGCGTTCTTGAGAAGCGGCGTCACCGAGGCGCTATATTCCGGGCTGGTGATGAAAACGCCGCGATGCCCCATCAGCGCCTGTTTGAGCTTGACCGCCGCCGCAGGCGGCCCGGAGCCGGCAGCCAGATCGGCATCGAATAGGGGTAATTTGTAGTCTTCAAGCGAAATTCGCGTGACCTCGGCGTCAAGCAGCGCCAGCTCTTTGGCGGCGAGTGCGGCCAGCCTCGCATTGTGCGAGCCGGTGCGCAGCGAACCGGGAATGACGAGAATCCGTGGAGCGGGCATGACGAGCGAGTCTCAGATAATCGGCTGATGAATGTCAGACTGCGGAGATTGGCTTTCTGACTTTCGTTATCTGAGATCGGTTTTCCGATAAACCCACACCCGCGCCGGCGGAATGTTCATCCAGATGCGCTCGGATGCTTCCACGGAAAACCCGCCGAGCCGTTTCGGCAATGGCGCGGCGACCGAATAGGTGAATTGCACGAAAGGCGCGCCTGGCACCATAAGATCGAAGGCGTCACGGATGAGCCGTGAGCGCAGCGTGATTGGCTTGGTGATCAGCGGCAGGCCAGAGACAAATGCGGCAGCGGGTTGCAAGAGCAAGGCCTCGAGCAGGCGGCGCATGCTATAGGCATCGCCCTGCACCAATGTGGCCTCCGGATAACGCGCGCGCAGAATACGGCAGAACGCCGGATTCGATTCTACCAGGACAAGCCGCGCAGGATCGACGCCGGCCTCGACCAGCGCCTCGGTCACCGGACCGGTTCCGGGACCCAATTCCACGACAGGGCCAGCCGATCGCGGATCGACGTAGCGGGCCATGGCGCGCGCCAGTATTTTTCCGGACGGCGCCACCGCACCGGTCGATAACGGCCGCTCGAACCACGAACGAATGAAACGCACTTCGTCGTCGAGCCGAATTCCGCGTTTGAGTTCGAAGCGTTTTATCTGATGTTCGATCTTGCGGCCGATGCCGTGGCGCTTTTGCTCGAACAGCCGGATCTGGCGTTCGATCTTGCGCTCGATAAGAGTTTTCCTGAATTCCAGGAGGCGAAGCTGCCGCCCAATTCTTCGTTCGAATGATTGCAGGGCCGGCAATGTCATGGCACCCACGCGACAAAAATATTCCAGTTATTTAAGCCATTCGAATCGTAAAAACCATACCGGTAGTCAAGCGGTGCCGGCGCGGCCGCCGAGGCCGTCAAGGAACTCTTTGACCTTGCCGAGGAATCCGGAGGACTCCGGCTGCGTCTCGCTGGATGATAGGCGTTCGAATTCCGCTAACAATTCCCGCTGCTTCTTGGTGAGCTGCTGCGGGGTTTCGACAACGACCTGCACGTACATGTCGCCGCTCTGGCGCGACCGCAGTACCGGCATGCCCTTGCCGCCCAAGCGGAAGCGTCTGCCGGATTGCGTGCCCTCTGGCACCTTCACTTTGGTCTTGCCGCCGTCGATAGTCGGCACTTCGAATTCACCGCCGAGCGACGCCGTCACCATGGAAACCGGGACGCGGCAGTGCAGATCGGCGCCATCGCGCTGGAAGAATGGATGGCCGCCAATTGAGAGAAAGATATAGAGGTCGCCGGGCGGACCGCCGCGCACGCCGGCTTCGCCTTCGCCGGCGAGCCGGATGCGCGTTCCGTCCTCGACGCCGGCTGGAATATTCACCGCCAGCGTGCGCTCGCGCGTGACACGGCCGGAGCCGCCACATGATGCGCAGGGCGTGTCGATCGACTGTCCGCGGCCATGGCAATTCGGGCAGGTACGCTCCAACGTGAAGAAGCCCTGGGCGTGTCGCACCCGGCCGTGACCGCCGCACATTGGACAGGTCTTCGGCTTGGTGCCCGCCTTGGCGCCGGAGCCGGAGCAGGCCTCGCAGGTCACCGGAGTTGGAATGCGGATTTGCGCATTCTTGCCGGTGAATGCTTCCTGCAGCGTAATCTCCATGTTGTAGCGTAAATCGGCGCCACGCTCGCGGCCGCTGCTGCGGCCGCGCCCGGCGGACATGCCGAAAATGCCTTCGAACAGGTCGGAAAACGTCGTCCCGAAATCGGCGCCGAATCCGGCCGCCCCGCCCATGCCGTGCTCAAATGCGGCATGACCAAAACGGTCATAAGCGGCGCGTTTGTCCGGATCCTTTAGGACCTCATAGGCCTCGTTGATTTCCTTGAAACGATGCTCGGCCGTTTTGTCGCCGGGATGGCGATCCGGATGGCATTGCATCGCCTGTTTGCGAAATGCGGCTTTGATGACGCCGTCGCTGGCAGTGCGGTCAATTTCCAGGGTCTGGTAATAGCACCGCTTGGCCATCAGTCCTCACCCCGATCGAGACCCGGCTATCGACGAACGAGCACCCCCGTTTGGTATCCGGGGGTGCCATTCTGTCAATCGCGATGGCATCTGACGCCCTTGCCGCCTTTAAGCAGACTTTTTGTTCTTTTTGTCGTCGTCGACTTCGGTGAACTCGGCATCGACGACGTCCTCTTCTTTCTTGCCATCGCCGCCCGCACTGGCGCCGCTGGCGTCGCCAGCCTGCCGCTGCTCGGCGGACTGCTTGTACATCGCCTCGCCGAGCTTCATCGAAGCCTGCGACAGCGCATTGGTTTTGGCTGTGATCGCGTCGGAGTCGCTGCCCTTCAAGGCCTCCTTGAGGTCGGCCATGGCGTTCTCGATCACGCGGCGATCGGCGTCGCCGACTTTCGAACCATGCTCGGCCAGTGCCTTCTCGGTTGAGTGGACCAGCGCCTCGGCATGGTTCTTGGCCTCGACCTGCGCCTTGCGCTTCTTGTCTTCTTCGGCATGCGCTTCGGCATCCTTGACCATTTTCTGGATGTCGGCCTCGGACAGGCCGCCGGAAGCCTGGATGCGAATCTGCTGCTCCTTGCCGGTGCCCTTGTCCTTGGCCGAGACATTCACGATACCATTGGCGTCGATGTCGAAAGTGACCTCGATCTGCGGTACGCCGCGCGGCGCCGGCGGAATGCCGATCAAGTCGAACTGGCCGAGCATTTTGTTGTCGGCCGCCATTTCGCGCTCGCCTTGGAAGACGCGGATCGTCACCGCGGTCTGACCATCTTCCGCCGTGGAGAACACCTGGCTCTTCTTGGTCGGGATGGTGGTGTTGCGATCGATGAGCCGCGTGAACACGCCGCCAAGCGTTTCAATGCCGAGCGACAGTGGCGTCACGTCGAGCAGCAACACGTCCTTGACGTCGCCTTGCAGTACGCCGGCCTGGATCGCGGCACCCACCGCCACGACTTCGTCGGGGTTGACGCCCTTGTGCGGCTCCTTGCCGAACAACTGCTTGACGATCTCCTGGACCTTCGGCATGCGCGTCATGCCGCCGACCAGGACGACTTCGTTGATCTCCGCCGCCGACAGGCCGGCATCCTTGATCGCCAGCTTGCAGGGCTCGATAGTCTTCTGAATGAGGTCATCGACCAGCGCCTCGAATTTGGCGCGGGTCAATTTCATCGTCAGATGCTTCGGCCCGGTCGCGTCGGCCGTGATAAACGGCAAATTGATTTCGGTCTGGGTCGTTGAAGACAGCTCGATCTTCGCCTTCTCGGCAGACTCCTTGAGGCGCTGCAGCGCCAGCTTGTCGCGGCGCAGATCGATGCCCTGCTCCTTCTGGAATTCGTCGGCGAGATAATTGACCAAGCGCATATCGAAGTCTTCGCCGCCGAGGAAGGTATCACCGTTGGTCGACTTCACTTCGAATACGCCGTCGCCAATTTCGAGAATCGAAATATCGAACGTGCCGCCGCCGAGGTCATAGACCGCGATGGTGCCGGTCTTGTTCTTGTCGAGCCCATAGGCGAGCGCCGCCGCCGTCGGCTCGTTGATGATGCGCAACACTTCGAGACCGGCAATCTTGCCAGCGTCTTTGGTGGCCTGGCGCTGGGCGTCGTTGAAATAAGCCGGAACGGTGATGACCGCCTGCTCGACTTTGGCGCCGAGATAGGCTTCGGCCGTTTCCTTCATTTTCTGCAGCACGAAAGCGGAGATCTGCGAGGGCGAATAGGTTTTGCCTTCAATCTCCACCCAAGCGTCGCCGTTCGAGGCGCGCGAAATTCTGTATGGAACGAGCTTCTTGTCCTTTTCCACCATCGGGTCGTCGTAACGACGGCCGATCAGGCGCTTCACCGCGAAAATCGTGCGCTCAGGATTGGTGACCGCCTGGCGTTTCGCCGGCTGGCCGACCAGGCGCTCGCCCTCGTCCGTAAAAGCGACGATGGACGGCGTCGTGCGCATCCCTTCAGCATTCTCGATGACCTTCGGCGTCTTGCCTTCCATTACGGCGACGCAGGAATTGGTCGTCCCGAGATCGATACCGATGACCTTAGCCATGGTCCTAAATCCTCTCCTTTGCGGCAGGTCGGGCTGGCCCATCAGAGGCGCCCTAAAGTCCGACCCCCTTATTCACACATCGCCTCGGCGGTCCGAAACGGGCTGCGCGAGGCGATTTCCCTTGGCTCATATAGGAGGGCATCATCACGCTGCAAGGCAGGATTGTCCGTGCCAACCAGCGTTTTCCGCGACCGGCGAGCCGGGATAACGCACAAGCTGCGGCGGGGATGAGCCGGGATGGATTCCCTGTGGCGTGCTTCACCGCGAGCGCCTTGACAGTCGCGACCCTTAGACCAAGACGGTGTTCACAAGCCGTAAAAATCCCATGAAGGGGAGCGCATGAAGGGGAGCGCATAAAGGGCGCGCATGAAGCGGCACAGACTAAGGGCACACGTGATGGGCCGCACACCGAAGGGCCGTACATGAACTTGCCAATCGGCGGCTCGGGACTGCGGCTTTATCCGGAATATTTCAGCCGCAATGCGCAGCTCACGGCACTTGCGGCGATCCGCAGCGTACTTGCGGACGCGCCGCTCTATTCACCGCGCATGCCAAAGTCTGGCCGGCCGATGTCCGTTGGCATGTCAAACTGTGGTCCGCTCGGCTGGATTTCGGACGAGCGCGGCTATCGCTATGAGAGCACCCATCCGCAGAGCGGGCGGCCGTGGCCGGCGATTCCGGACCTGCTGCTGCGGTTGTGGGACGATGTCGCGCAATATCTGGACCCCCCGGAAGCGTGCTTGATCAATTACTACGGCCCAACGGCGAAAATGGGCTTGCATCAAGATCGCGACGAAGCCGATTTTTCGGCACCGGTCGTATCGCTGTCGCTAGGCGACTCTTGCTTGTTCCGCGTCGGCGGCGACAAGCGAAGCGATCCGACCCGCTCGTTCCGCCTCAATTCCGGCGATGTGCTCGTGCTTGCTGGCGACGCACGGCTCGCCTTTCATGGCGTCGACCGCATCTATGCGCAGACCTCGGCCTTGCTCACCGAGGGCGGACGGATCAATCTGACGATGCGGCGCGTAACCTATCCGCGACAGTAGGCGCGATTGCTTCTGCGCCTCAGCGCCGAAAATCAAAGCGCAAGTATCGAAGCGCAAGTATCAAAGCGATAACCCGATGCATTTTGTCTTCACGGCCATTTCCCGATCACGCCGGATCGCCGCCACGGTCACCACAGCGCGCCGCTACCCTTCTGCCTTTTTGGCGGCGCTCTTGATGATGGCGACCGTACCGGCGGCGTTCGCGGCCGATGCGATTTTCCCGGCCGGCTCGCGGCTCGGGCTGGTGCCACCGCCAGGCATGCTGGCGAGCCGCACGTTCCCAGGCTTCCAAGACCCCGCCACGAACGCCACCATTCTGCTCACCGCGCTTCCGGCGGCAGCGTACGATCAATTGGCCAAGTCGATGGTCCCAGAGGCCATGAAGAAGCAAGGCATCGAGGTCGATCGGCGCGAACCTATCGAGCTAACGGTTGGCAAAGGTTTCGTGCTGAGCGGCAGAGAAGCAACCGACAAAGAACACTTTCGTAAATGGCTGCTGATCACGGCTGCAGGCGATTTGACTGCGCTGATCAACTTTCAGGTGCCCGAGCAGGACACGACTTATTCAGAGCAAACGGTGCGCGCGATGTTTGCGACCCTTGCGGTGCGCGCCCGTGTGCCTGAAGCCGAGCAGCTCAGCCTGATCCCGTTTAAGATCGGACAATTGGCCGGGTTCCATGTCGAAGATGTCGTGCCGGGCCGCGCGATTGTGCTGGTCGACGTGCCGGGCGATCAGGTCGCTGATGATCCCAATGCGACCGCAAAGGCGCGCATGTTTATCGCGGCGCTACCCGGCGGACCCGAGGATACCGGCGATCGGGATAATTTCGCGCGGGTAGCGTTCGGCCAAATTGTTGGAATCAAAGACGTGCACGTACAAACCGCTGAACCGCTCCGCATCGCCAACCAGCCGGGCTACCAGACCCTGGCAAAGGCCAAGGACGGCGGGACCGGTGCCGATGTGATGGTCGTGCAGTGGCTGCGGTTCGGCTCGGGCGGATTCTTGCGGATGATCGGGATTGCGCGCTTGGACGCTTGGCCCGAGATGTTCGGGCGGCTGCGCAGCGTGCGCGACAGCGTCGGCACGAACTGATCGCGGTCAAGTATTGGCCGCCGGCTCCTTCGGCGTCTTATTGTCGTTACTCGGCGGCACGGGAGCCATTTTTGGTCCGCCCTTCGACACTCCGACCAAGGCCGGACGCAGGACGCGATCGCCGAGCATGTAGCCTGGCTGCACCACCTGCACCACGCTGCCCGCGGGCACCGTCGCGTCAGGAATCTCGAACATCGCCTGGTGAACGTTGGGATCGAATTTTTCGCCTTGCGGCGTGAACTGCCGGACCCCGTTCTTCTCCAGCGCCTTCAACAATTCCCGTTCGGTCAGCTCGACCCCCTCGATGAGAGCTTTCACCCCGCCCTCTGCGCTCGATCGCAGCTCAGGCGCCACTGCGTCGAGCGCGCGACGCATATTGTCGGCGACCACGAGCAGGTCGCGCGCAAACGATGTGAGGCTATAGAGCCGCGAATCGGCGATTTCGCGGTCGGTGCGTTTCCGCAGATTTTCCATTTCAGCGAGCGCGCGCAACAGCCGGTCTTTAGTTTCGGCATGCTCGCGCTCCAGCGCCGTGGACGGTTCTGGAGCCGCTGCCTGTTCAGAGGCCGCAGCCGGCCCCCGCGAGGCTTCCTCTTGAGCGCGAGCGGTATGGCGGGCGGTTTGATCCGTCATCTCTCATTCCGTTCAATAATCACAATCCCGAAACAGAGCGCACCGGACGCGTTCCGGTTTGACTGCCGCGGTTCGGGCCTTGCTCGACCAGTGCCCCGCATATCAGGGCTGAAACGGCAAAAATCAAGCGAAATACAGGCGGTCAGCCGCCGAGCAGTTTGCTCACCACTTTAGCCGTGTAGTCGACCATGGGCACGATGCGGGCGTAGTTCAGCCGCGTCGGCCCGATGACCCCGAGTACCCCGACAATGTGCCCGGCGGCATCGTGATAGGGCGCCACGATGGTCGAGGAGCCCGACAGTGAAAACAGCTTGTTTTCCGAACCGATAAAGATACGCACGCCTTCGGCCTGCTCGGCGCGGCCGAGCAGATCGATAACCTCGCGTCTGGTCTCAAGATCGTCGAACAACAGCCGCACCCGTTCCAGATCGGCGAGTGCCTTGAGATCCTCGAGCAGATGCGCTTGACCGCGCACGATCAGCTTGCGCTCCTCGTGCTCGCCGCCCGACCAGCTCGCCAAACCCGCAGCGACTATCTTCTGGGTTAGTTGATCGAGTTGCGCTTCGCTCTCTTTCAGCGTGCGCTCGATCTCGGCCTTCACTTCGTGCAGCGTGTGGCCGCGGATCCGTGCATTGAGGAAATTACCGGCCTCGGTCAAAGCGGATGTCGGCAAGCCGAGCGGAACATTGACAACGCGGTTCTCGACCTGTCCGTCTTCGCCGACCATGACGACCATCGCCCGTTCGGGCTCCAGCCGCACAAATTCGATATGTTTGAGCCGCGGATTTGATTTGGCCGTGAGCACCACGCCGGCGGCGCGACTCAAACCGGAGAGCAAGCCCGACGCTTCGGTCAGGACCGCTTCCACCGATTTGGCCTGACCGGAACCGGCAACCTGCGCTTCGATGGTTTTGCGGTCTGCCTCGGTAAGGTCGCCAATCTGCATCAATGCATCGACGAAGAAGCGCAGCCCCATCTCGGTCGGCAACCGGCCGGCGGAGGTGTGCGGCGCATAGACCAGCCCTAGCTGTTCCAGATCGGACATGACATTACGCACCGAAGCCGGCGACAAGGTCATGGGCAGGATGCGCGACAGATTGCGCGAGCCAACTGGCTCGCCGGTCGAGAGATAGCTCTCGACGATCAGGCGAAAAATCTCCCGCGAACGTTCGTTGAGTTGGGCGAGGCCCATTTGGGTCGCGCCAAGCGGAAGTTGGTGGCTACTCAAAACATCGCTCCGCAAGTTTAAACGAATTCTTTCCCCAAAGTCTGTCCTCTATGTATCACCCCGCCGCCGCGATCGCACGCGCGCGTGGCGTCGAGCGCAACAGAGTCATTAATTTACGCACCGCGCCGAAATTCTCCAGCCGGCCGACTGCATCGATCACCTCTTCGATACGGGCCTCCGACAGCACGTCCGCGGCATAGGTGCGAAATTTTTGCTCGACCTGTGCTCGCGACAACGGGTTCTCGAACGAACCAAGCGGTTGGTCGCAGCGCGCGGCCAGTCTCGTGCCATCCTCAAGAACAATCTCGATCTGGGCTTGCGAGCCACTCACTGTGGTATCGGCGCGGACTTCGACCTTTTCCGCGGCGAAAGCACGGAGTGTCGGATCGTCATAGCGTTGTGGGGCGAACTGCGCCAAACCCAGCGCCCGGTCGTGCAGGATCGCGGCGGCGGCGTAATGAGCCGACAAGAGCGCTTCGAACTTCCCTTTATAGGTGCCGAAGCCGCCGTGCATATCGCAAGCGGTTTGGCTGAGCGCTATCGCAACGTGGCGGACGCGCGCCGCCTCGATCTTGTGTGTTGCGAGCAGCTCAAAAAGCGCCGTGTTCATCCCTTGAATCAGTGTCGCCGATGGCCATAACCGAAGCGCGATGCGCTCCAGTTCGAACCGGCGGCCCAGTTCGGCGATCGCCGCTTCCGGTTTGCCGCCGCCGCTATAGACGTTGTAAAGCCCGCCGTCTGCCGCGCTCAGAAACTCCCGTGTTGCGACGAAGTTTTGTCGCGCCAACAGTGCCGCCAGGAGACCCGAAATAGCGCCCCGGCACTGATGGAATTTTACCGTCGGCGTGCCCCATGCGGCGTAGGTGCCCGCGGCCTGACTGCCGGCTAACCCAAAAGCC
>JBASAH010000328.1:0-12898 GCA_049650505.1 Xanthobacteraceae bacterium | reverse complement strand
CGCCGAGGAACGCCATGAGGGCGCAAGACGCCGCGTTGCCGACATCGACCACGAAATCCGCGAGGTCTTGCAAGTCGCACCGGCCGCAACGGCGGAATTAGCCGAGCTCAAGTCCGGCGCGGCGCTGCCGTCGATCGCCGAGGTCGAGGGCAAGATCGAGCGCATCAAGCAGGAACGGGAACGGCTCGGCTCGGTCAATCTGCTGGCTGAGCAGGAATTGCGCGACGTCGAGGCCCAGCACGGCAAGCTGACGGCCGAACGCGACGATCTGATCGAGGCGATCCGGCGGCTGCGCCAGGGCATCCATAATCTCAACCACGAAGCGCGCGAGCGGCTTCTGGCCTCGTTCCAAATCGTCAACGACAATTTCAAGAAGCTGTTCAGCGAACTGTTCGGCGGTGGCGATGCCGAACTGCAACTTATCGAGCACGACGATCCGCTGGAGGCCGGGCTCGAAATCATGGCGAAGCCGCCGGGCAAAAAGCCGGCTACGCTGTCGTTATTGTCCGGCGGCGAGCAGGCATTGACGGCGCTGGCTTTGATCTTTGCGGTATTCCTGACCAATCCGGCGCCGATCTGCATTCTCGACGAGGTCGATGCACCGCTCGACGATCACAATGTCGAGCGGTTCTGTGACCTGCTCGATGAAATGACCCGCTCGACCGATACGCGCTTCGTGATCATCACGCATAACCCGATCACCATGGCGCGCATGAACCGCCTATACGGCGTCACCATGGCCGAGCGCGGCGTCTCGCAGCTCGTCTCGGTCGATCTCGCTGGCGCGGTCAAGCTGCGCGAAGCGAGCTAGCACGGCCCGAAATCAGTCGCGCCAAAACCAGCGGCCAAGCGCGACCGCGCCAAGCATGCCGACAAGCTGCGCGGCGATAAAGGCAACGACCCCGGCGGGAGCGATGCCAGCGAAAGTGTCGGACAGCGCTCGCGCGATGGTTACGGCGGGATTGGCGAAAGACGTCGATGCCGTGAACCAATAGGCCGAGGTGATATAGAGGCCGACCGCATACGGAACGGCCGCCGGGCTTCGCGCGCTGCAGCCGAGGATGGCCAAGAGCAAACCGAAGGTGGCAATGGCTTCCGCCACCCATTGGCCCGGACCGGTGCGCGTTGTGACCGAGATTTGCCACAGCGGTAGTTCGAACATCAAATGCGCGGCCCACACGCCGAGAATGGCGCCGACCACCTGGGCGCCGATATAGATGGTAGTCGCGCCTACGGTCATTTCGCCGCGCAGCGCCGCCGCCAGGCTGACAGCCGGATTGAAGTGCGCGCCGGATATCGGGCCAAGCGTCAGAATGAGAACAGTCAGGATAGCGCCGGTCGGCAGCGTGTTGCAGAGCAGCGCGAGCGCCCCGTTTCCGCCGGCAAGCTTCGCCGCCATGATGCCAGAGCCGACCACCGCCGCCAGAAGGAACGCCGTCCCCAAGCCCTCGGCCGCCATGCGGTGCGCCAGCGACGATTTCATGTCGCCGCATGCGCCTTTGCCGTGGCGCCTTCCAGTCGGCCGATTTCGCGCAGTTTCTGTTGCAAGCTCAATTGATCGAGCGCGCGCAATGGCAGCGACGTGAAAATGCCGATGCGCTGATTGAGCATCCGGTACGCATCCTTGAACGCCAGCGCGATTTCCGCCGCAGAACCTTTAGCCTCGGCAGGGTCTGGTATCCCCCAATGCGCCGTCATTGGCTGACCAGGCCAGACCGGGCAGGTTTCACCCGCCGCGCTGTCGCAGACCGTGAATACGAAATCGAGCAGTGGGGCGCCGGGGTCGGCAAATTCACTCCAGGACTTCGAGCGAAAGCGCGACGCGTCGTAGCCGAGCGACTGCAGGAGCCGCAGCGTCTCGGGATGCACCCATCCTTTAGGCTGGCTGCCCGCGCTGAACGCACGAAATTTCCCTGCGCCAAGCTTGTTCAAAATTGCTTCGGCCATGATCGAGCGGGCTGAATTTCCGGTGCATAGGAACAACACATTGAAGGGATTGTCGGCCATGGTGCGCCTCACGCGACCGGAGTGGCGCTATGGGCTGGCGCGCAACACGCTGTCGTCTTGGCAATGCGCGCCTCGCGTTCGCCGGTGCCGTCGCCATAATCGGTGGTCTCGCCGCTCGTGAGGAAAGTTTCCCACGAAATGCCGGCCGTATCCTCGATCCAAGATTTCTCCGACTTTGCGTAACAGCAGCGCGTCTCGCCCTGCTCGATGACTTGGCCGCCCGCTTTGTGCAGGCGCGCGCTGATTTCGTTCAGCTCGTCCTTGTCTTCGACCTGAATGCCGAGGTGATCGAGGCCGGCGACCCGGCCGCGCGCCGAGATAGCGAAATTCACGCGCGGATCGTCGAGCATCCATTTGGCGTAATCCGGTTTGACGACCGAAGGCTCGGCCGCGAACAGCGCCGAGTAGAAGCCGATCGAGTGCTTCAGATCGTCAACCGCGACGTGGACATGCATGCGTTTCATGGTTCGATATCTCCTCAAATCGCCGGCAAGGGCGGGTAGCCGATGCGGTTCATCATGGTTTCAAAATAGTCGCGGACCTTGTGCGGAAAGCGCAGACCTTTGACCACCGCCGCCGAACGCAGGAGCGGCAGGAGGCGGATGTCGTCGAGCGACAGTTTGCCGTTGACCGCCATTGGGCTCTCGATCAGCCGGTCGAGCTGTTCGAGATCGGGCATTAGCGTGTCGATCTGTTCGCGCGTTTTGGCGCGCAACTCGACTAAATCGCCGAGCGCCCTCTGCTTGCGTACAAGGTAGTGGTCGCGCGCCGCGACCGTGCCGAATTCCGGCAACCCAAGGAGCGGATAGCGCGGCCACGTCAGCGGAACCAACTTTGGAACGATGCTGTCGGCCCAAGTGGTGATCTCGGGCCGTTGCGGGCCGGTCAGAACAGGATCGCCGATCCCGTCGACATGGGCGACCATGTCCATGCTCTCAAGCATTGGCACGCCGTCGTCTTTAACCAGGATGGGGATGACGCGCTTGCCGACCAGACCGGTCATCGTTGCGGAATCGTCGTCAAGCACAAGCGTTTCCTGCAAATGCAGGCGCTTGAGCGCCGCTGTCATCCGCACGCGAAAGCAGAGCGAGCAATGCTCGAACAGACAGAATCTCATGACACCGGTTCGGCGAGCTTGTGCGGCCTGCGCAGTTTGCGAGTCTCTTCGGTTTTCGCTGGCAAGCACTCCTCGGCGCGGCCGCGGCAGCAATTTTCGGTCAGGTAAGCGATCAGCGCGTTCATGGTCTCGTAGCGCGCCGCATAGATCATCAAACGGCCATCGCGCCGCACCGTCACCAGTCCGGCATCGCGCAGCCGATCGAAGTGAAAGGTCAGCGTGTTCGGTGCGAGCTTGAGAGCTTCGGCCACGGCCCCAGCGGGCATGCCTTGCCGACCGGATTCGACCAGAAGCCGGAACACGTCCAAGCGATTTTCCTGGGCCAGCGCCGCCAAAGCCGCCAGTGCATCGGGCTTTTTCATATTTCAGTACTTATTGAAATATGATCGGTGCGTCAAGAGATATTTCAACAGATGTTGAAGTAATTTTTCGGTCTTCCGCTGGCAGACAGAGCACCTGCGGCTTGGCAGGAGATGGTGTCGGCAGACGGTGAGGAATGACGCTATGCGCCGTCCAAGGCGCGTTACTTGACTCGCGTTACTTGAGTTTCAGTTGCCGCGTCGTTTTCGGCGGCGGAATTTCAAACCGCAATTGCGCCGCGGAGGGGTAATCGACTTTGGAGGCTCGCCCCTCCTGTTGCAGACGGCGGTACGCCTCCTGCCAGGATGGCGATTCGGGCGTTTCCTGCAGCCAATGAGCAACCGCGGCCTCGTCGCACCATTGCAAAAGCCTGGGCATCACGCGGCGGTGTGCACCGGCGAGCGTGAAAGCGCGCATCGAGCGCTCATCGTTCCACAGCGTGCGGGTCCAGAAGGTGAAATTCGCATCGCTCAACAGCGACACGGCTAAATTACCCGGCGCGTTCTTGGCTTGGCGCGCCGAGCGGAACGCGCCGATCAAGAAAACTGGCAAGTAGCGGAACGACCGCACGCGAAGCCGCGTGATCGAAATGAACGGCATGATTGCGTCGGCTGGCGGTTAGAACCGATAATTGACGCCGACGCGCACCACATTCATCTGAACGCGGGCGCGGTCCCCCGTTTCCCCTCGTGAAAACACTATCGTCGGTGCCATCGGGTTACAAGCTCAGCGCCCTAGCCGCCGTTAGCGTAATCAGCGAGCCCAATATTTGAGCAAGTGGCGGGTTTTGACGACGCGCCGAGGCAGTTTTCAATCACGTGCCTTTGGCGCGGAGATTGCTTAGCATCTCTTCGTCCACATCGGAGTGCGGCGGGCGACCGGCATGTTCGACGAGATGACGGGAAGCGCGGACGCCGGCGGCGCAGTTCGGCCACCCTATGCCGAACTCTCCCGCTGGCTGGAAACCGTCAAGCCGGATTTGCTCAATTTGCGCCGGCGCGAGGCTGAAGTCGTGTTCCGGCGTATCGGCATTACTTTCGCGGTCTATGGCGATCCGGAAGCTCAGGAACGGCTGATCCCCTTTGATATCATCCCGCGCATTCTCGCCGCCGATGAATGGCGGCTTTTGCATCGCGGGCTCGAGCAGAGGGTCAAGGCGATCAATGCCTATGTCAAAGACATCTATGGCCGGCGCGACATCATTAAAGCCGGCGTTATTCCCGAAGATCTGATCTTTCAGAACCCCCAGTTTCGTCCCGAAATGAACGGCCAGTCCGTGCCACACGACATCTATGTGCATATCGCCGGCATCGACATTGTGCGGGTGAATCCGAAAACGTTCTACGTGCTCGAAGATAATGTCCGCACCCCGTCCGGCGTCTCCTACATGCTGGAGAATCGGGAAATCATGCTGCGGCTGTTTCCCGAACTGTTCTCGCGCTATCGCATCGCCCCGGTCGAAAATTATCCCGAGGAACTCCTCGACACTTTGAAATCGGTGGCGCCGCGGACCGTCCGCGGCGAGCCTACTGTTGTACTGCTAACGCCGGGGCTGGCGAATTCCGCGTATTACGAGCATTCCTTTCTCGCCGACAAGCTTGGCATCGAATTGGTCGAGGGACGCGACCTGACGGTGCGCGACGATGTCGTTTATATGCGCACGACCGAAGGACCCAAGCGCGTCGATGTGATCTACCGCCGGATCGACGACGATTTTCTGGACCCGCTGGTATTCCGCTCCGACAGCACGCTCGGCGTGCCCGGCCTGATGTCAGCCTATCAGGCCGGTAACCTGACGCTTGCCAATGCGGTCGGCACCGGTATCGCCGACGACAAAGCTGTCTACAGTTACATGCCCGAAATCATCAAATTCTATCTCGGCGAGAGCTCAATCCTCGACAACGTGCCAACTTGGCGCTGCCGCGAGCCGGAGCACTTCAAATACGTGATCGAACATATCGAGGAAATGGTCATCAAGGAGGTGCACGGCTCCGGCGGTTACGGCATGTTGATCGGGCCTAAAGCGGACAAAGCCACGATTGCGGCATTCCGCAGCAAGCTCAAATCAACCCCGCACAATTTCATCGCCCAGCCGACGCTAGCGCTATCAACCTGCCCAACCTGCACCGGCGATGGGCTGGCGCCGCGCCATGTGGATTTGCGTCCGTTCGTGCTGAGCGGCCGTAATGGGGTGCGCATTATTCCCGGCGGACTAACGCGTGTCGCGCTTCAGCACGGATCGTTGATCGTCAATTCCAGTCAGGGCGGCGGCACCAAAGACACCTGGGTCTTAGACGAATGAAACGCGATTCTGCCGTGCAGGCCGCAATCGAGCGCATCATCCGGAGTTGATGCCATGCTGTCGCGCACCGCCGATAACCTTTATTGGCTCGCACGCTATGTCGAGCGGGCGGAATATCTCGCGCGTATTCTCGACACTACGCTGCGCCTGATCACGTTGCCATTGAGCTACGGCGGCGCCACCAATGAATGGGAATCGGCAGTCGCCAGCGCCGGCTGCGCGAATGCGTTTTTTGCCACTCACGAAGAAGCTAATGAGGAAACAGTCACGAATTTTTTGGCGTTTTCAACCACAAACCCGTCCTCGATCCGCAACTGTTTCGAAATCGCGCGGCTGAATGCGCGCGCCGTGCGCACAGCGCTCACGACCGAAATGTGGGACACTATCAACAGTATCTGGCTTGAACTAAAGCATTGGAACAAAGGCCCGTCGTCGCGTGAGGAGCTTGCGCGATTCCTACGCTGGGTCATGGGGTCGTCGCTGCGCTATGACGGCTCCGCCTATCGGACGATGTTGCGCAACGACGCCTATTGTTTCTCGCGCATTGGCGTATATCTAGAGCGCGCCGATAACATCGCGCGCATTCTCGATGTAAAATACCATTTGTTACTGCCGCCGGTCGAAAAAATTGGCGGGCCACTCGATTACTTCCAATGGGCCTCGATCTTGCGCTCGGTCTCGGCGCTGACAGCGTATCACTGGGTGTATCGGCAGAACGTCAAGCCATGGCTGGTAGCGGAACTGCTCATGCTCAAGGATGAAATGCCGCGCTCACTGGCGAACTGTTACGAAAATCTCGTGCAGAATCTCGATCACATCGCGACCGCCTATGGTCGGCAGGGGCCGGCACAGCGTCAGGCCCGCGCGGTGCGTGCGCGTTTGATGAACAGCCGGATCGAAGAAATCTTTCAAAACGGGCTGCATGAATTCCTCGGTAGCTTCATCGAAGACAACAACCGGCTCGGCTCCGCTGTAGCTGCGCAATATTTGATGTAAATCATCGCAGGACAGAGTGTAGCCACCGGTTTTGTTCGAATTCCCGCCTTCAGCCATGCGCGTACAAATCAGCCACAGTACGGTGTATCGTTATGAGCCGCCTGCGGCTCGGGTAATTCAGCTATTGCGGCTGACGCCGCGCGATCATGAAGGCCAGCACGTCTTGCGCTGGCGCATCGATGTGTCGGCGGATGCACGCTTAACTCCCCACGAGGACGCGTTCGGCAATATAACCCACGTATTCAGCGCGGCAGGTCCTTTGGCCGAACTGCGGGTCGATGTCGACGGCGCGATCGAGACGCAGGATACGCAAGGCGTGGTCAATGGCGCCGTCGAGCGATTCCCGCCGAACTTGTTCCTGCGCGCCACGCGCTTGACCGCCGCCGACGAGGCAATTCGCCAATTCGCGGAGAGGGTGCGCACCGCCTGTACCGGCGACGCGCTGGCGCAAGCGCACGCTTTGTTGCAAGGGTTAAACCGCGAAATGGTCTTCGATGTCGAAATGACAGACATAGTGCTGAGCGCAAGCGAAGCCTTCGCGCTCAAGCGCGGCGTCTGCCGCGATCTTTGCCACGTTTTCATCGCGGCGGCGCGTTGCCTTGGCGTTCCGGCCCGATACATCGCCGGCTATCTGCAGCTAGCCGATGGTCGAATCGATCAAGAAGCCGGGCACGCTTGGGCGGAAGCACTTATTCCGGATATTGGCTGGGTCGGATTCGACCCAGCCAACGGCGTTTGTCCGACCGAAGCCTATGTCCGCGTCGCTGTCGGGCTCGATTCGATCGGCGCGGCGCCGGTGCGCGGCACGCGCTTTGGCATCGGCAGCGAGAACCTAGAAGTCGCGATCAAGGTCGGACAGTGAACGGCTTGTAGTGCGCTTATCTGCCGCTCCGGTTTCGCCACAGCACCGGACTGGTGCCGCCGTCAATTCGAAAGCTTGAACAGCTTTCGCGCATTATCGCGCCCAATCTTGACTCGGTCCGGTTCGCTGATTGGACAGGCGTCGAACCAGCGCGCCGCGTGATCTATATTCTCGAACGGCCAGTCGGCAGAAAACATGATGCGGTCCGAGCCAAGCACCAGCATCGCATCGATCAACGCCTGAGTGTGAAAATTGCCAGACGTGGTGATATGGAAATTGGTGCAGAAATAATCTTGCATCCGTTTCTTGGCCGGATAGTTGTGCCGGTTCTCGATCCAGCCATTGGCGTTGTCGATCCGCCACATGGCGTAAGGCAGGTTTTCGCCGAGATGGCCAAGGATTATGTTGAGCCGCGGGTGTTCATCGAACAGGCCTGAACCCATCAAGCGCAAGGCGTGCACCGCGGTCTCGTGGCCGAATGCCCAAATCGGCCCAAGCAGCCAAGGATGCCCCTCGTAAATTTTACCGTCGCGCGGCAACGGATTCCGCGGGTGCAAATAAAATGGCACATCAAGCCGCTCGACGGTCGCCCAGAATGGCCGGTATTGCGGCAGATCGTAAAAGACGACCTTGTCGGTGTCGCCGACCTGGGAAAAGCCATTGACCAGCGCGCCGCGAAAGCCGAGTTCGTTGACGCAGCGCTCTAGTTCGCGCGCCGCGCCCTCGGCATCCTGCATCGCCAGCGCTGCCACACCCTGAAATCGATCCGGCCGCTTGGCCACTTGTTCGGCGAGATAATCGTTGGCGTTACGTGCGACCTCGGCGGCGCGCGCTTTGTCCGGAATGGCCTGCACGGCCGGCGCGTTGAGCGACAGCAGCATCAGCTCGATGCCGTTCGCGTCCATCTCGCGCAGCCGGCGCTCATGAATATCCATGACCCGACTTTTAACTTCCTGCCACACCCGGTCGGGAAAATAGCCATGCGAGTCTTCCAGCGTCTCTGGAATGGCGAAATGCTCTTCAAGCGCGATCTTGCCCTGCATGGTCCCTCTCTGCCCGCGGCGCTGGCACGCGCCACACGAACTATCTTGCCGCAATTCCAGCGTCACTCGCTAGTGCCGCGAACCCGAGTTCGCTCAAGTTTGCGGAGCGCTCGGATGCGAACGTCGGGGTCAGAAGCGGCACTACAAGGATAGAGTTGCTGGTGTCCTTATCGATTCCGAAGTTCGTACGAGCGCGCCGCAAATGTTTACGAACTTCGGAATCGGGACACTAGCTGCTGCTTCCGTCTAGATTGCGGCGCACGGCATCGATGATCCGATCCTGCACCGGCGGTTCAAGATAGGCGTGCATCGGCAGACTGAGTACCTCGTCGGCCAACCGGTCGCTCACCGGCACGCCACCATCGGCTATCGGGAATTGCCTGTAAGCCGGTTGGCGATGCAGCGGCTTTGAGTAATAGATCGCAGTCGGAATGCCGTCGGTTTTAAGCGCCGCCGCTATTCGATCGCGCCGGCCCGGTTTGAGCCGCACCGTATATTGCGCCCATACCGAGGTCGATTGATTGCCGATGTGCGGCACGATTGCGATGTCGGCGAGAGCGGCCGAATAGCGCGCAGAGATGCGATTGCGCGCGTCGATCTCGTCGGGGAAGATTTTCAGTTTCTCGATCAAGACCGCAGCCTGAATAGTATCGAGCCTGCCGGTAATGCCGATGCGCGCGGCCTCGGAGCGATCGACGCCCTCGCCGTGCAGCCGGATGCTCTTGATGCGCGCCGCTAAAGCATCGTCATCGGTGAAAACGGCACCGCCGTCGCCATAGCAGCCAAGCGGCTTAGCCGGGAAAAAGCTCGTGGCGGTGGCGCTCGCCATGGCGCCTAGCCGCCTGCCACGATAGCTTGCGCCGAATGCTTGCGCCGCGTCGTCGAGCACCAAAAGGCGGTGGGTATCGGCAATCGCGGCGATCGCGTCGTGATCGGCGGGCAGGCCAAACAGATCGACCGGGATAATGGCGCGGGGGTTCAGCCCCAGCCGTTTCGCGGTGGCGAGGGCCCGTTCGCAGCTTTCCGGGTCGAGATTGAACGTGTCGGGGAGCACATCAGCGATAATCGGCGTCGCGCCAAGCAGCGCGACCATCTCCGCCGTCGCATGATAAGTGAAGGACGGGCAGATCACCGCGTCACCGGGGCCGATCTGCCAAGCCATTAACACAAGAAGCAGCGCATCGGTCCCGCTGGCGCAACCGATCGCATGGCGCGCGCCACAGAATGCCGCAAGCTCGGCCTCAAGCACGTGCACTTCGGGGCCTTGGATGAATTGGCAATGCGCCAGTACGCGCGCCACGGCGTCGTCGATAGCGCGGCCAAGACGGCGGCGTTGAGCGGCCACATCGATGAATGGAATCGGTCGTTCTTCAACCCGCGCGTGTTGATTCATGTTCGGCCTTGAAAATGCTTCTTATCGAGCCTGGCAAAATACAACTTAACCGACCACGCGCCGCGGCGCCTGACGTTGTGCCACAACGGTACGCACTGACCGTGCATCGAGGCAACGGATCGCAATCTCGAGGCTGGCGACCGCCTCTTCGCCTGTCACCGCCGGCGTCTCACCACCGCGGATCGCGGTGACGAAGGCCACCAACTCCGAGCGCAACGGCTCGGCATAGCCGACTGACAGATGGCGCATCGAATAGCTGCCGTCCGGCTGAAAGCCAAAACATTCGGTCACTTGAAGGGTCAGCAGATCGCCGATCAGATATTTGTCGCGCGTAGCGATGTGAATCGTACGAGCCTTGAATGGCGTCAGCCAATTCGTGTTGATGTGGGCAAGTACTCCGGACGCCGTGCGAAACTGCAACAGCGCGATATCCTCGCGCTCGGCGACGGCGCTTGAGGTCTGCGGCTGGATCTCGACGATTTCCGAATCGGTGAACCAGCGGATGAGGTCGATGTCGTGCACCGCGAGATCGATGACCACGCCGACATTCGACATCCGTGGCGGAAACGGTCCGACGCGGGTGATGGCGATCGAGAGAATGTCCTGATCTTTGATGGCGCGCTTGATCGACTGAACCGCCGGGTTGAAGCGCTCGACATGGCCTACCATCAATGTGACGCCGGCGCGCCGCGCGGCGGCGACAATGGCGCGACTTTCCTCGACTGTGGACGCAATCGGCTTCTCCACCATCACGTGGATGCCGCGGGCGGCGCAATCGATTGCTATATCCCGATGGAAGTGAGTCGGTGCGGCAATAGTGACGGCATCGACGCCGTGGCGTACGAGATCGTCGGCATCGGCGAACGAGGCGCAGCCGAGTGAACGCGCGACTTGCTCGCAACGTTTACGATCCGGATCGGCGACGCCGACCAGTTTGACTCCAGGTAATTCCGCCAAGACGCGGGCATGATTGCTGCCCATCACGCCGACGCCAATTACGCCGACACGCAAGGCGCCGTCGCCGAGTTTCTCAGCCTCACCCATGAAGCCCCCGCCCCAGAGCCAATCCCTGGGTTTCCGTTAGCATGTCCGATCGCGACTGGCGACCGGCCTAATGTAGGAATCCATACACAAATTGCTGCAGAGGCTTACGCCCGGCCTTTCCCGCCAGCGCCGCCATAAACCGGCAACTTTTTGAATTTGCTGGCATCCTGCAAACAACCTCACCCCCTCACGACCGGCGGTAATCGTCCTCGATGCGGACGATGTCGTCCTCGCCGAGATAGCTACCGGTCTGAACCTCGATCAGTTCGAGATCGATCTTGCCGGGATTTTCCAGCCGGTGCTTCACCCCGATCGGTATATAGATCGATTCATTTTCGTGCACCGTCTTGGTCTCGTCGCCGATAGTGACGCGCGCAGTGCCGCGCACCACAATCCAGTGTTCGGCGCGGTGGTGATGCATCTGCAGCGACAGGCGTCCGCCCTGCTTCACCACGATACGTTTGACCTGAAAGCGCGGCCCGCTATCGATCCCCTGATAGGAGCCCCATGGCCGATGGACTTTCAGATGCTCCTCAGTCACCGCCGGCGCCACTTTCTTTAGCTGCTGCACCAGTCGGCGCAACCCGTCGCCGTCTTCGCGTTTGGCCACCAGCACCGCATCCTCGGTGGTAACGACGACAAGATTGTCCACTCCAAACAGCGCGACCAAAGGTTTGTCGCTCATGACATAGGAACCGCGTGAATCGACGAACACGACCGAGCCGTGACCGAAATTGTCCAGCGTGTCGCGATCGGACAGTTCCCAAACCGCTTGCCACGAACCGACGTCCGACCAGTTGTACGACACCGGCATGACTGCCGTGCGTTCGGTGCGCTCCATCACCGCATAGTCGATCGACTTCGCGCCTGCCCGCGCGAAGGATTCAACATCGAGGGTGACGAAACCGAGATCGGTGCCGGCGCGCTCGACAGACTGCATGATTGCGTCGAGGCTGTCGGATTCAAACTTCTTATATTCACCAAGCAGCAGACCAGCGCGAAACATGAAGTTTCCTGAATTCCAGAGATAACCCTGCTCGACGTAGCGTTTGGCATTTGCCGCGTCCGGCTTTTCGACGAACTTGCCCACGGCAAAAATCTGTGAACCGATTGATGCGCCGGCGCTAATGTAGCCATATTCGGTTGCCGGTCGCGTCGGGCGGACGCCGAACGTGACGATGCGATCTGCGCCAGCAGCATCGGCGGCAAGACGACAAGCCTTAGCGAAGGCCGCCGGATCGGAGATGACGTGATCGGCGGCGAGCGCGACGACTATCGGATCATCGTCGCGCTTGGCGGCAAATGCCGCGCCCGCGGCAATAGCCGGCCCGGAATCCCGCCGTACCGGCTCGAGCAGGATGTCGGCCTCGACGCCGATTTCGGCCAACTGCTCGGCGACCAAAAAACGATATTGCGTGTTGGTTACAATAATCGGGCGGCCGAACAGGCGCCGGTCCGAGATCCTGTGCAGGGTGTCCTGAAAGGTCGAATGCGCGCCAAACAATGGCAAGAATTGCTTGGGGCGGCCTTCGCGCGATGCCGGCCACAGCCGCGTGCCGGCGCCGCCGCACATGATCAGGGGGATAATCGGTGGAGACAAGTTCGTTGGAGCCAAAGTTCGTGCCTGCAATTGATTCGCTGGTTTACTTCTTGCGCAGGACCCGCCCCGCGACCGCGTCAAGCCTCTTGACAAGCTTCGGATCGAGCGCTTGCGGCGCGGTGATCAGCGCATTGTCGAGCGAACGATCGGACCCGATCGGGCATGGCTCGTGCG
>JBASAH010000327.1:0-2656 GCA_049650505.1 Xanthobacteraceae bacterium | reverse complement strand
CGATTGGCTCGTGCCGCAGCAGGTGCTCGATCTGCGCGGCGATTGGATCGCGCAGCGGCCGAACGTGCGGCCCGGCGGCTGGGCGTTTCAATATGCCAATCCGCATTATCCCGACGTCGACGACACTGCCGTGGTGGCGATGGCGTTCGATCGCATGCAGGGGCTAATACAAAATTCAGCCGGGACAAATCAGCCGCAATCATCCGCTCGTCCCCGCGAAAGCGGGGACCCAGCAAATTTGCCACAAGCGCTAGAGGCTCCCCTGGATTCCCGCTTACGCGGGAATGAGCGGGGTAGTGGAGCGCCCCTGAATTACAGCACCGCGATCGACCGCGCCTGCGAATGGATCGTCGGTATGCAGAGCGTCAATGGCGGCTGGGGCGCGTTCGATGCCGACAACGAATATTACTACCTCAACAATATTCCGTTCGCCGACCATGGCGCGCTGCTCGACCCGCCGACCGAAGATGTCAGCGCACGCTGTCTGTCGATGCTGGCGCAACTCGGTGCGGTGAAGGGCGCCGCCGCCGAACGCGCCATCGCTTATCTGCGCCGCACCCAGCGTCACGACGGCTCATGGTTTGGCCGCTGGGGGATGAATTACATCTACGGCACCTGGTCGGTGCTCAGCGCGCTCAATGCCGCCGGCTTTCCACCCGACGCGCCGGAAATGCGCAAGGCGGTCGAATGGCTCGCCGCCATTCAGAATCCGGACGGCGGCTGGGGCGAGGACGGCTCGAGCTACAGACTCGATTACCACGGCTATGAGCCGGCGCCCTCGACCGCCTCGCAAACTGCCTGGGCGCTGCTTGGTTTGATGGCGGCAGGCGCCATCGATCATCCGGCGGTCGGCCGCGGCATCAAATATCTCGCCGAGAACCAAGCCGCGGACGGCTTCTGGAACGAGCCGCGCTACACCGCCACCGGTTTTCCGCGCGTGTTCTATCTGCGCTATCACGGTTATGCGAAATATTTTCCGCTGTGGGCGCTGGCGCGCTACCGCAATCTCAAGCACGGCAATGCGCAACGGGTGGCGTGGGGGATGTGATCTTCACCGTCACCCTGAGGTGCGAGCGAAGCGAATCTCGAAGGGCGACGGCCCGGGCCGTACATCCTTGGAGGGCCGCTTCGCGGCCAACTCAGGATGACGGACAATGGGCGAGAACTACGCCGCGCCGGTAGTCTGCGCGACCTGCTTTGCCGCTTGCTAAAGCGAAATGGTTTTAGATTGAATCGCCACCTCGCTTTAGCTCATTGTTTGAGGATGATCTTTTCCGACCTGCCTTCGCCCGCCGAAGCATCAAGCAAAAGTGCAAACGGCTGCCACGGCTTCGCGCAGGCGGGAAACCGGTTCCCACTTTTCGGGATCATGCTTTAGGCCGCCTTCTCGCGCGCTTCGTTGGCGCGGATTTCCGACAAGCGCAACTGCACCTGGTTGTCGAACACGTATTGCGCCGGGCGCTGATTTTCGAGCGAGATTTCCGGCGCCATCGGGCCTTGCGTGCGAACGCCGCGCAGCCCGATCATGAAGGCTTCCAACGGATGCTGAAGCATGGCCTCGGCAGCGGTCGGCTCGTAGCCGCAATGCGCCATGCAATTTGCGCACTTTTCATAGCGGCCGGTGCCGTAGGCATCCCAGTCCGTCGTCTCCATCAGTTCCGTGAATGTCTTGGCGTAGCCTTCGCCGAGCAGATAACATGGCTTCTGCCAGCCGAAGATATTGCGCGTCGGCATGCCCCACGGCGTGCAATGGAATTCCTGATTGCCGGCGAGAAAGTCGAGGAACATGCTGGAATGCGTTAGGTTCCACTTCTTGCCCTTGCCGAGCGCGAATACCGAGCGGAACAACTCCTTGGTCTTGCGACGATTGAGGAAGTGCGCCTGATCGGGCGCGCGCTCATAGGCGTAGCCGGGCGAGATCGAAACGCCGACGCCGAGCTCTTTCGTAAGATCAAGGAATTTTGCGATGTCCTCCGCCGGATGGCCGTCGAAGATCGTGCAATTGACGTTGACGGTGAAGCCCTTGGCCTTGGCCGCCTTGATCGCGTCGACGGCTTTTTCGTAGCCGCCTTCCATGCAGACCGATTTGTCGTGATGTTGCTTAATGCCATCGAGATGCACCGAGAAGAACAGGTACGGCGACGGCTCGAACAGATGCAGCTTCTTCTCTAGAAGCAGGGCATTGGTGCACAGCGAGACGAATTTCTTGCGCGCGACGATGCCTTTGACGATCTCGCCGATCTCCTTGTGGATCAGCGGCTCGCCGCCGGGGATCGCGACCATCGGCGCGCCGCATTCGTCGACCGCGTCAAGGCATTCCTGCACCGACAGCCGCTTGTTGAGAATGGCGTCGGGATAATCGATCTTGCCGCAGCCGAAGCACGACAAATTGCAGCGGAACAACGGCTCGAGCATCAGCACGAGCGGATAGCGCTGGCGCCCGGCGAGACGCTGGCGGAGCACATACGTGCCGACTTTTATTTTTTGTCGTAGTGATACGCCCAAGGTTTTGTCCTCGTCGTTTTCGTTTTTGGCTCGCTAAAGCGAAATAATTTTAGGTTGAATCGCCATTTCGCTTTAGCTCATTGTTTGAGCATGATCTTTTCCGAAAACCGGTTTCCACTTTTCGGGATCATGCTCTAGACGTTTTCCGCGG
>JBASAH010000326.1:0-5267 GCA_049650505.1 Xanthobacteraceae bacterium | reverse complement strand
TTAAAACCCTTGCGGCGGGTGAATTCACGGCCGGCTTTGGCGATGGTGCCGATATTTTCATGGCCCATAATCACCGGCGCAGCCGACGGCGGATGCTTATAGAGCTTGACGTCGGTGCCGCAGATGCCGCCGACTTCCATTTTCATCAGCGCGGCGTCCTCCGGGACATCCGGCATTGGAAACTCGCGCAGTTCGGTCCTGCTCGGCCCGGTCCGCACCGCTGCTAATACTTTTTCGGACAAGCTCGCGTCCCTTCTCGGTCCTTCCTTGCGGACCCTGGCCGGAGGCGATCCGGCCATCCACGTCCTTCCCTATTAAGGTGTATAAAGTCATGGACGCCCGAGACAAGCCCGGGCCGATGATTTGCCATGCTCGGTTTCATTAAGAAAGACCAGCAAAACAGCGCATTGACCGAGCGCGTACGCGGCTGGACCCGCCAGCGCTTTGAGCTCAGCGACGACGAAACCGTAATGGTGTCGGAGATCGCCTGCCAGGTGCCAGGCTGTCCGCCGATCGAAACGCATGTGGTGTTCTGGACGGCGGCCCGGCCGCCATCATTTCAAGATCTTCAGGCCGCTTGCCGCGGTGAACGAGGACGACCTGCCGCCGGCGTTTATGAAAAATGCACTGCTCGCACTCGAAGGCTTCGATTGCGACTGCTGCTGAGTTTCACAATCCGGCTTTTGCCAGGGCCGCGGCTTGGCGCTTGCCGACCCGCTCCATCGAAAAACGCTCGATCGCCTCGTTGAACAGGCGATAGAAATTGAGCTCGGCGCGCAGGTGCAAAAACACCGCGCCGAGACCAATCGCGGCGCGGTCCATGAACACGAATTCGCGTGGCACCCTCACTGGTCCTTTCTGCTTGAGCGCCTGGTGCACGCGAAAAGCTTCGCGGCGGCCGTATTCTGACGGCGCAACGCCGTCGGCGATGGTGCGCACCCGGTCATCGAGCAGCGGCGCATAGATAAAGCGCGCCCAGATATTGAGAGTCTCGATCAGGTCGCGCGACAGATTGCGAAATCCCCAGGTCTCGTAAGCGTGCACGATCAGATCGTCTTTGCCGTGCAACAGCCCGTGATAGAGATCGACTACTCCGCGCACGAATTTCGGCGCGAAAATACGGATGCAGCCATAGTCGAGAAGGTTGATGCCGGCGGGCGCGCCGTCGCGCACAAACACCGTGTAATTGCCGAGATGCGGGTCGCCGTGGATCACGCCGAAACGACTGAACGGAAACCACCAGGCGGTGAACATCGCCGTTGCCAGTGCGTTGCGCACCGCAAGCGGATCGTTCTTGTGCGCCAGCATGCGCGTGCCATCGAGCCAATCGAGGGTGAGCAGGCGTCCGGTCGACAGTTCAGGCCAGGCGCTCGGCACGCGCACACTGTCGACGCCCGCGAGCATTTCGCGATAGAGCGCCACGTGCTTGGCTTCGCGCCGGTAATCGAGCTCCTCTCGTACCCGCGCGCCGATCTCTTTGCCGATTTCGGTAGTATCGATCGCCGGGTCGAGCCGGCGGCGGATCGCCAGCAGCCATTGTAGCTGCTGCAGATCGGCTTCGACCGCGGACTGCATGTCGGGATATTGCAGCTTGCAAGCAAGCGCGGCACCGTCGAGCGAGCGCGCGCGATGCACCTGGCCGAGCGACGCAGCGGCGGCGGGATGATGCTCGAAGCGGGCAAATTTACTTTCCCAGCCGGGACCGAGCTCCGCCATCATCCGCCGCTTGACGAAGGGCCAGCCCATCGGCGGCGCTTCGCTTTGCAGCTTCTGCAACTCGGCGGCATATTCCGGCGGCAACAGGTCGGGAATGGTCGCCATCAATTGCGCGACCTTCATCAGCGGCCCTTTGAGCCGGCCGAGCGCCGACGACAACGCGCTTGCGTCACCGGCACGGTCAGGCTCGCCGCCGAGTAGCCGGCGGCCGGCATAGCGCGCCGCCACACTGCCGACATTTGCGGAAACGCGCGCATAGCGCGCCGCGCGGGCAGAGAAACGATTCTTTTCGCGATCAGCCATGATCAATTGTATGTCGAACCGAACGTGAGCAAATTAGGCCGCAATGCCAGGCGCGTCCAATGACTTGACGTCGATTGATTTACCCGGCGTAACCGGGAGTTATCGCAATGATTCCAACTCCGCAATCATCCGCTCAATGACAGCCAAGCCGCGCTGCCAGAATTTTGGATCGCGGGCGTCGAGCCCGAATGGCGCCAGTAGTTCGGAGTGATGCTTGGTGCCGCCCGCTGCGAGCATGGCGAGATAGCGTTCGGCAAAACCTTCCGCGGCGTTCTCGTAGACGGCGTAGAGCGAGTTCACCAGGCAATCGCCGAATGCATAGGCGTAAACGTAAAACGGCGAGTGGATGAAATGCGGGATGTAGCACCAGAACGTCTCGCAACCGGGTTTCAGCTCGATCGCCGGGCCGAGACTTTCCCGCTGTACGTCGAGCCATAGCTCGCCGATCTGCACGGCGGTCAATTCGCCATTCCTGCGTTCGCTGTGCACCGCGCGCTCAAAAGTGTAGAACGCGATCTGCCGTAAGACGGTGTTGATCATGTCCTCGACCTTGGCGGCGAGCATCGCTTTGCGCTCTTTTTGATTGCGCGTCGCGGCGAGCAATTTCCGAAAGGTGAGCATCTCGCCGAACACGCTCGCGGTTTCCGCAAGCGTTAGCGGCGTCGGCGCCATCAACGCGCCGTTCGGCGCCGCGAGCACCTGATGCACGCCATGGCCGAGCTCGTGAGCGAGCGTCATGACATCGCGCGGCTTGCCCTGATAATTCAAGAGCACATAAGGATGCGCCGATGGCGTCGTCGGATGCGAGAATGCGCCCGGCGCCTTGCCGGGACGCACTGGAGCATCGATCCAGCGTTCGGTGAAAAAGCGCTCGGCGATCTCGGCCATTTTTGGCGAGAACGCGCCATAGGCGGTCAGCACCGTGTTGCGCGCCTCGGTCCAGCTCACGGTGCGCATCGGCACCTGCGGCAACGGCGCGTTGCGGTCCCAATGCGGCAGCCGCTTCTTCCCAAACCATTTGGCTTTGAGCGCATAATAACGATGCGACAGCCGCGGATAGGCGGCACGAACCGCCGCCACCAGCGCATCGACCACTTCGCGCTCGACGCGGTTCGACAGGTGGCGCTCGTCGGCGATATCGACAAAGCCGCGCCAGCGATCGGAGATTTCCTTGTCCTTGACGAGCGTATTGGTAATCAGCGCGAACTGCGCGACGTTGTCCTTAAACGTGTGCGCCAGCGCCTGTGCCGCGGCTTTGCGTTTGGCGCCGGAGCGGTCCTGGAGCAAATTAAGCACCGGCTCGATGGCGAGCGATTTTCCTGCGACTTTGAACCGCAAATTCGCGATCGTAGCGTCGAAGTGCCGGTTCCAGGCCGAATAAGCGGTCACCGATTTTTCGTGGAAAAGCTGCTCGACACGATCTTCGAGCTGATAGGGCCGATAGCGCCGCACGTCTTCGAGCCAAGGCCGGTAATGACCGAGCGCACGATCGGCCATCGCCTTTTCCAGAATCGCGTCCTCGATCCGGTTCAGTTCGAGCGTGAAGAACAATAAATGAATCGAGGCTGCGGTGAGGCGTTCCTGAACGTCGCCATAAAATTTGGTGCGGGCGGGATCGACCGTATTGCCGGCATGAACGAGCCCGGCAAAGGAACCGAGCCGGCCCATCAGGTCGTCAATCGCTTCATAGCGCCGGACTGCCGCCGCGAGCGCCGCACCGCCGTCGGGCGCGGCCGCCAAGGCCGCGAGCTTGCCCTTATAGGCGTCCTCGAAAGCGGCGCATTCGGCGTCGGTGTGGTTGAGGTCGCGCTTGATCGCCGGATCGTCGAGGCCGCAATAAAGGTCGTCGAGATTCCACTCCGGCAATTGGCGAAGACCCGTATGACCGGATCGGATTGCATGCTTGGCGGCCGATTTGGCGGCTGATTTGGCGGCCGATTTATTCGCGACTTTCGTCATGTGCTGATTGGACTTTGCCGATCTCGGGAGTACTGAGCCAAAACCCTGCCCACGGTTGATGTGGCGCAGCGGCGTCAGCGGTGCAAGGCCGCTCCGCATAAGAGGACTTCAACGGGGCCAAGCCGGCGCATGTGTGCCGAGCGGGACCGTTGCGCGAACCCAATGCGGCGGCGTCTCCGACATTTCGGCGGCATGACGAACCGCGGTGAGCCGGCCAAAGCCCGACGGCGTCTCCTGCAACCGATCGCGCACATGATCAAAGCCTGGATCGTGACATCGCATACCGTCGATGCGGCCGAGCCCGCGCAGCCAATAGCCGGTTTGCGCGAGCGAAACCCGGACATACCATGAGCCGCCTTGTTCGGCGCGCCGCTTGAGCGCCGCCATCACGCCGAATGCCAGAAGATAACCAGCGGCATGATCGAGCGCTTGCGCCGGCAAGGGGCGCGGTTCGGCGGACCCAAAAGCCTCGGCCTCGGCGATATTCAATCCGCTCGCGGTCTGCACCAGCGAATCGAAACCGCGGCGGAATGCCCACGGCCCGTCGTGCCCGTAAGCGCACAACGAGGCGTAGACGATTCCCGGCCGCAGGCGGGCGACCTCCTGCGCGGCGAAGCCATGGGCGGCAACCGCGCCCGGGCGATAGCCTTGAACGAAGACATCGGCCTCGCGCACCAGATCCGCGAGCACTTTACGGCCGTCGGGCGCACGCAGATCGATGTGCGCCGACAGTTTGCCGCGGCCGGTATCGATGACGAGTGGCAGCATCGAGGGAAGATGGGCGGCAGTGACCAGCAATACCTCGGCGCCGTGCACGGCAAGCGTCCGACCGCATACCGGACCGGCAATGATGCGGGTCAGGTCGAGGACCTTGATGCCGGATAGCGGCCGCTGCGCCGGCGCGAGCTTTTGCGCGGGCGCGTCACCGATCTTCTCTATGCTCAACAATGGCAAGTGCGCGATGGCGCGGCCTTGCGGATGCGCATCCCATTCGGCGAACGACCGGCAGGCGGTGACCACAAGCCCGGCTTCGGCCGCCGCCGTTTCCAATGCCTCCGCCTCCCAGCGCGCCAGCGCGCCTTGCACCGCCACTTTGTCGTGATCGCAGCGCAGCAGCTGCAGCAATCCTTGACAATGATGCGGCAAATTGGTGTGGAGCCGCGCCCAGCGGCCGTCGCCGCAACGGTACAGCCCGGCAATATGATCGTGATGATCGTGCGGCTCTTTACCATCGACGCGCAGGTAGCGTTCGCTGCGGAATTCGACCGCCGCATCACGCATCTCGACGC